>QIIF01000055.1 GCA_003231075.1 Candidatus Falkowiibacteriota bacterium
TGAAGAAGAAATATAATTTCCGCAAATTAACAAATTTTTTTGCTGATTTGCGGCAGCCCTGAAAAATATGGCTAAAAATATTATTATCAATAAAAATAAAATAAAAAAAGCCGATATTGTTATCGGTATTCCTTCGTATAATGAAGCGGATAATATTTCTTTTGTAGCTAAGCAGGTTGATAACGGTTTGTTTCAGTATTTTAAGGAATATAAGGCGGTAATTATTAATGTTGATAATAATTCGCCGGACAACACTCGGGAGAAGTTTTTGCGGGCTGAAACTAAAAATTCCAAAATATATATATCCACGCCTCCGGGGGTGAAAGGCAAGGGGCATAATTTTTATAATTTATTTAAAAAGGTGGCAACTCTTAAACCGAAAGCAGTAGCGGTGGTTGACGCTGATTTAAAAAGCATCACGCCCGAGTGGGTTTATTCGCTTATCAAGCCGATTTTAGAAGGCAAAGATTATATAACTCCTAACTACGCCAGAAATGAATACGACGGATCAATTACCAATCATATTTGCTATCCGTTGATTTACGGCTTATTCGGCAGAAAAGTCAGGCAGCCGATCGGGGGAGATTTTGCTTTTTCGCCTAAATTGGCTAATTATTGGCTAAAGCAAAAATGGCATAAAACAACCTATATGTACGGTATTGATATTTTTATGACTATGCACGCTTTGATGGGCAATTTTAAAATAGAGCAGACGAATTTGGGCGCGAAAATCCATAAACCGAGCGCGCCGAAATTGGGGCCTATGTTTTCCCAAGTTATTACCACATTTTTCAAATTTATCAAATTAAACCAAAAAAAATGGCTGAATGCGAATATAGAAAATGCGACAATAAATTTCGGCAAAGGGCGGCTGGAACAATGCCAGACAATGAGCGTTGATTATAAGGGGATGAAAGCGGCTTCAATTTTTAATTTTAAAGCCAGCGAAGATATTTTAAAAAACGCTTTAAGCCGCGGGACTTACGGCAAACTGAAAAAAATGTATGATAAAAAAAATGTTGACATCGGCGCCAAGCTTTGGAATAAAATACTCTATGACATAATTTACGCTTACAGCCGGTCCAATTCTCATGTTGATTTAATTGAAGCGTTAAAGCCCTTATATTTCGGCCGTTTTACCACTTTTTTCAAGGAAACTTTGGAAAAATCTTCAATTGAATGCGAAGCGGAAATTAAGCGGCAGGCGCAAATATTTTGGAAGAACAGAGATTATTTGCTTGGCAAATTTAAATAAATATTTATGAAGTTTTTTATGTTTAAAAATAAAAAGGCGGAATGCGATTTTGTCGCGATGGAATTGGGATTGTATAATTCACGGACGCGCCGTTTTCGTTTTTACTTTGCCGCCGCGTTTATTTTTATCGCGGTTGCTTTTTCTTTTACTTTAATATATTTTAATTCCGAAAGAGGTATTGTCGCGCGCGCCGCGGAAAAAATAAAAAACTTTCCGGCGTCGCAATTGCCGCAAGCTCTGCGGGCAATGGGGAAATTGCCGCAAAGTGAAAACAAATCCGTTATTTCAAAAAAACCGGCGCAAAAGTTAATCGCGCCTTTTGCCTTGAAGGCGGCCGCGGGAGCGGTAATGGATGTCCGGAACAATAAAATAATATTCGCAAAAAACGCCGATAAGGAGCGGTCTATCGCCAGTATAACGAAATTAATGACAGCTATGGTTTTTTTGGATAATAATCCCGGCTGGGATAATATTTATCAAATAAAGCGGGAAGACAGAAGGGAAGGAGGGAAAATTTATTTATATATGGGTGAAAAAGTAAAAGTCCGCGATTTGTTTTATTTAAGTTTAGTGGGATCGGCCAATACCGCCACTATTGCTTTGGTTGATTCAACCGGAATGAGCGAGAAAGAATTTACGCGAAAAATGAATGAAAAAGCGAAAAGTATGGGACTTGTAAATACTGTTTTTTATGATCCGACAGGGTTAAATAATAATAATGTCTCTACGGCGAAAGAAATAACAAAATTCGCCGGCGTTGCGTTGGCTAATAGCGATATCAGTAAAGCGACTTTGTCAAAAAAATATAAATTAGCCACTATGGGCGGAAGAAAAAGAATAATTTACAGCACTGATCGGTTGTTGGGAGTTTTTTCACAAAATGGAGTTAGCATTATCGGCGGTAAGACCGGTTATCTTGAAGCGGCCGGCTATTCTTTTGTGGGAAAGTTTATTGATAGCGGCGGGCGAGAAATAATTTCCGTTGTGTTGGGCGGCAGTTCAAAAAATTCTCGTTTTTCGGAGACAAGAGAATTGGTAGAGTGGGCGTACGAAAATTATGTATGGTAAAATTTTAACTTATTTTTCTTTCCAAGAGATGAAAGTGTATTCTCCGGTCGTGGGGAAATGAGGCGGCGGGGTAAAAGTTAAATTATTATCATAATTTAACTTTCTGTATTGATAGCCGGTGCCGTCCGTGTAGGCAAAGCCGTAACGATTGCGCGTAGCCAACGAGCCGTTTATCGTAATCGTATCCCTTATATAACTTGGTCCGCAAAACTTATAATAATAATTTCTGCCGACTCTTCCTTCCTTAGCTATTAGGGCGGCGTCAATTTGCAAATTATCTTCGCTGTAAAAACCAACCGTAATATTTCTTTGCGCTATTAACCCGATGGCATCCGCGCCGCCATAAGTGGTATAGGTTAAATCGTTGTTTAAAATTATATCGGTTGTATTGCCGGTTATCGGGTCGCCAAACGCCAAAACAGTCAATCGGTTGCCGTCAATTTTGCCGTCAATCCAAACTTTATCTTTAACGAAAATAATGCCGTTGGCAGGGGTGCTTGATCCGATATCATACACAGTTTCCGAAGCAATGCCCTCTGTTTCAGAACTCCACCATCTGGAGCTGCACGGAGGGGTGACGGCCGTGACGACCCTAATATCAACAGTGTTGTCAGTATTTAGAGTGAGATGATATCCTTTGGCGCCCGATGCCGGCAAAACCATTCCCGATGCCGCCGCTTTATTAAAAACATCGTTTAAATAAGTATTAAGCAGATCAAAACTAACAACCGGTTCGGCGAGAGAACGGCCGGCCATAAAAACATCAGGCCTGTCGGGAATATTTTGCGGGGGGCAGTTGGCGTCCGGGGAGGGATCGGCGGGCGAAATATGGGTATGAACCGCGAACGCATTGTCGCCGTCATCCGGATCTTTGTAAGAGCAGAGAGATGATGAAATAACATTATGCGCCAAGCCGTCAAAGCGGATGCCGCCGTTGGAATGAATCGCTCCCCAAACTTCCGTTCCCTCGCCGAAACGGATGTCGGCATCGGCGAGAGTTGAGTAGCTTGACCAGGATGGTATGCCTATTCTTACTTCAATCTCCCTTTTTATATTGGGATGAGCGGCAGTCCAGCCGATTGATTTGATATTTACGATAGTTGATCCGTTTATGGCGGGAGGTGTTATGTATAATTCGTATTTGCCGACAATCCCTCCGTCAGCGTCGGTGTAATCGTATGGCCCGTACGGTCCGTAATCCGGCGCGCCGATGCATGTTTCTTTATTGCAATATTCTTCATTATCATGGTAAAGCACCCAGCGGTAATAGTTTACGCCCGCCTCAGCGATATGAATCGCTTGGGCGCGCGCCACTTTGTCTATATTTAGTCTTCTTTGCATTATGGCTAATCCGACCGCGCCCAGCGTGATTACCAAAAATAATCCGGTAGCGGCTAAAACGAGAACAAGCATAGCGCCTTTTTGGTTAGTAATTAATTTGTTAGCAAACATACTTTAATTATAAATTATTAATAAGTAAATGAGAATACTTAAATC
>QIIF01000156.1 GCA_003231075.1 Candidatus Falkowiibacteriota bacterium
TTTTTCTTTTTTAAATACATTAATTATTAAAAAGAAATAAACCGACAAATAAATCAACCCGATAACACCTTCCATTCTTTCAAAATCCGACCAAAAACTCCTGTAAAAATCCAAGCCGAAAACGGCTGCCACAAAATTAATGGCCAAAAATAATAATATCAAAATAAACGCCGTATTTATTTTCGATTTATACTTGTTAAAATCTATAATCAAAAGCAATAAATATAACGACAAGCCAACTTGAATAAGAACCCTGAAAAATATCACCTTGGTAATGATAAACGGAAAAAAGAACCCCGTGACATAAATCAGAGGAACTATAAAAATTGAATATAATGTTATTTTTAACGCCAGCAGTAATTTATCCTCCATACGCGCTTTTTATTTTAATTTATTAATCTCCCGATCAATCGCTTCTTTGTTTTGCGGCTGTTTTTCTTTCAGTTTTTCGTAAATCTTAATCGCTTGTTTATTTTTCCCGACTTCCCCGAGCCAAACGGCGTATTCTCTTAACAGCGAACCGTTATCTTCGTTAAGAGCTTGTCCGGTATTTTCAATTCCGCGCTTATACGCTTGCTCAATTTTATCATAATCTTTCGCGTTCTCCGTTTTATAAAGATTGGCGAGTTTTATATAGTTTAACCCTATATATTTATTCAATGAAATAGCTTTTTCATAAGCCGCTTCCGCGCTCGCGAACGCTTTCATTTTCACGAGCAAATCCCCGAAAGAGAGCCAAACCACCCTATAATCATTTTTTAACGCAAGAGCTTTCAAATATGACCCGTAGGACTCGCGATATTCGCCGAGATAGCTTTCGTATAACGCGAGATTATTATACAAAACCACCAATTCGCTTTCCTTTTTTTCGTTGGCTATTTTATTTTTTATATTTTTTACTTTTTCCAAATAAAAATTTTTGACTTCCGCGGTCAATCCCGTTTCTTTTTCCCAAATCAAACCTTTCTGATTGTCAAGCAAAGTAAAAACAGCGGTTTTTTCCGTTACCGGCTTGCTTTTACCGCTATTATCATTCCCTTTATTAAAATAAAAGAAAATAAAAAAAGCGGCTAAGATTAAAATACCGGCAATCGCGGTGATAACTATTTTTTTCGCTTTAATTTTTGACATAATTCTTTGTATATTTTTTTAATTTGATTCAAGCGGTTTTACGCCAATACTCTACGGCTTTTTTTAATATCACCCTGTTTCATATACCTTAATATTAACAAACGCCCCTGCCAATGTCAACGCGCGAGGCTATCCGCAGTACATCGTTGGCTCCACGCGCAACATGGAGCCGTCGGAGATCATCAACTAAATAAAAAACCTCCGCTTAAAACGCGGAAGCTATAAAAATGCCGACGGAACATTTTGGCTACGCATGCCTTAATTCCAATTTTTTTATCCTTATTTCATGCTTATCTATGCCTTTTTGCATCCTGTCATGCGCTCCCTGATTGGATGTCCTTTCTTCTTTGGAAGTCTTTAACTGATTGGCAATATCATCAACAGCGGTAAGTATTCTGTCCATTTTATTATCCATCTCATCCTTTAATTCTATTAAATTATCTTTATTCTCTAAAATAGCAACAAGCATCTTGTCGGTTTTCTTATCCATTTTTTCCATTCTACCATCCATTTTATCCATTCTACCATCCATTTTTTCCATTCTACCATCCATTTTATCATCTAATTTTTTTAAATCTTCTTTAGTCGCTAAAAGATTGAATTGTCTATGTGTTAATTCCATAAAACTAAATCTTATTAAATTATTTTTTAACTCTGCTAATGCTTATAGCATACCAAAAATTTCTTGCCGTTGTCAAATAAAAAATCGCAGTCCCGTTATACACGGCTTGCGGTCTGGCTCCACGCGCAACATGGAGCCGTCGGATTCACTCATATAAACAAGTATAATGACACGATTATTAGTTACTTACCTTTAGCTTCCGGAGAATTAAGCAATAAATTAACATACTGCCCGAATTGTTTTAGAACTTCCGGATTTTTGCCGTTAACAATATTCACTTCTTCAACGGCTTTGCCTATATCGCCTTCCAGATAATACAGTTTTGATAAATCAATTCTGTAATCCAAACGATCCGGCTCTTCGCCTATTAATTGCAAATAAAACGGAATAGCGTCTTTATATCTTTTGTTATATAATAAATATTTAATAATTTTTATAGTAACATCGCCTTTGCCTCCGTGAAGCTGTTTAATTCCCTCGTTAAAATATTTTTCCGCGTCCGGCGGATTGTCTTTACGCAAAGCGTTAGCCAGCATAATTTTTACTTCTCCAAACCACGGCAAGCGGGCGCTGAAATCTTTAAGGGTTTGCGCCGCCTTTTCTTTTTCTCCTTCTTTTAGGTAAACATTAAAAAGCAAATAAACCGCCTCCGGCCTTCCCGGACTTAATTCCACCGCTTTTTTTAATACTTTCTCGGCATACTCCAATTCTTTTTGGTTTTTGGAATGATTTATAATCAACTGCCCCAAATATAATTTCGGCCTTATATCCAAAGGATAATTATCAGCGGCAAACTCAAGCTTATCCCTGGTTAGTCCGTAGAGCCGGTCAATATCTTTCTTTTTCGCTCCCGGTTCGGATTCTAAAACAGAAAACATTTTATATAATTGCGCCGACACTTGGGGGCTGCCGTATTTATGGCTTAAAGCGTATTTAAAACTATTATACGATAAATCCGGATTAACGACCACATAATAATATCCGTTAAAAAAATTTTTATTGATTTTAAGCGGCTGATAAACCAGCTTATAAAATACATACACATTGGCGATGGCTAAAATAATCAGTAAAATCGGGCTTGCTTTATTGATCAACGGCTGATGATTTACGCTCTTTTTATTAATACTGTTCGCGTCCTTATCCTGGACTTCTTTTTGATTTTCAAAACCGGCGTAAGCGATAATAAAAAAATATATCAACGATACGCTTAACACATCAAAAACGAAAAAATTATGGACAAAATAAGCGGCTAATAAGCCAAAAAATGAAACGAACAAATAATAATTTCTTTTTCTTTGTTCATACAGCGCGTAAAGCGTATAAATAAAAATAGATAAATAAGCTAAAAGTCCGAATATGCCGCTTGCCGTTAATTGATCAAGATAAATATTATGCGTTCTGTCAAACCAATCTTCGTTGATTTCCGGAGTGAAATATTTATTATACACATAATTAAAATTTTCCGGACCGACGCCCAAGAGCGGCCTTTGTTTTACTTCGTCAATCGCCCAGCCCCAAACAATAAGACGATTTCTGACAGTCGCGTCCGACATTGATATGGCCGCCGCTCTCCTGATAAATTCAATCTTAGAATCAACGAGCTTGCCTTTAACAAAATACAAAGAAGAACCGAGCAATAAAATAAATAACAACAACGCCAAAGAATATTTTTTTACCTTGCCTTTGGCGAAAATAACATTGATAAAAAGCCCGGCAAGCGCGCCGATAATCAATCCCAATATCGCGCCTCTCGTAGAAGTAAGGAACAAAACCCAAGTATTCACGAGAATTATAAATAACACTGTAATTTTAATTTTTCTATCGCTTTCTTTAAGATAATAATAAACTCCCAGCCCGATCGCCAAAAGCAAATAACCCGCCAAGAAAGCGGCGTTTCCCAAGGTTCCGGCCGCCCTGTCTATCCCCGCTTCAAAAACCGGCATAATATTAAATTTTTGTATTATGCCATACAATGAAACCAACAAACTAACAGCCAAAATCACCCTGATAGCGTCCATCCAATCTTTTTCTTTTTTAAATACATTAATTATTAAAAAGAAATAAAC
>QIIF01000042.1 GCA_003231075.1 Candidatus Falkowiibacteriota bacterium
ATAGCGATTTGACAACAACAGTAGCGTTGGCGTTATTTTCAGTTTTTGCTATTCAATTTTTTTCTTGGCGGGAATTAGGCACAAAAAAATATATAGGACGATTCCTTAATTTCACGAATCCGATTAAGTTTATTCTTGGATTTTTTGAGATGATATCAGAAGCTGTTAAGATTCTTTCATTTTCTTTCCGATTATTCGGCAATATTTTCGCGGGTGAGGTATTACTTTTGGTTATCGCCTTTTTAGTTCCCTATATTATCCCCCTGCCTTTTATGATTTTAGAAGTGTTCGTGGGTATTATTCAGGCGTTCATTTTTGCTATACTTACATTGACGTTTATTAAAACCAGCACCATGCGTCACATAAGGTCGGGGACGCAAGATTAGTATTTAGAATTAAAGAAATATAAAAATATGAATCAAGATCCATCAGCATTTACTATGGCTATCGGCACCATCGGACCGGCGTTGGCAATCGGTATGATTGGCGCCGCGGCTTTAATAGGTATGGCGCGCAATCCTGAAAATTCCGAAAAAATTCAGATTGCAATGATTATTGCCATTGCGTTTGCCGAGGCTATCGCCATTTACGCCTTGGTAGTTGCGCTTATTTTAAAATTTGTCAATTAACACATAACGCAAGGATTATGGCAGTAGCAATAAAAAAGCGGTTTAACGCGCAAGACGAGTTGTTTGGGGAAATTTATAGATTAGGTGAGGGAACACGAAAGTATTCTCTCTGGACGCTCATTATTTTACCTGTTGTAATTATTTTTCCTCTGGTAAGGTTAGTATTTATATCACCTAAATTCTTGAGTACCTACACTCAAGTCTCGAGAGGGTTTTAAAAATAAAAATATGGAATTTTTAGGCGCCCTAGGTATTGATTGGAAACTTTTAATTGCTCAAATAGTAAATTTTGGGTTGCTTTTATGGCTGCTGACAAAGTTTTTGTATAAGCCTATTATTAAGCGGATTGAAAAAGATGAAAAGGAATTAGAACAAGCGCAAATACAAAATGAAGAGTTGACGCAAGATAAGAATTCTTTCGCCGAGCAAAAAGAGAAAGCCAGAGTTGAAATGCAGAGGCAGGTGCAAGAAATTATAAAAGAGGCCAATGATATCGCGCTGGAAATAAAGCAAGCAGCGCGTAAAAAAGCCGACAGCGAGGTGTTAGCGATAATTAAGCAAACAAAAGGCAAGCTTGAGTCGCTACAGCCTGATATCGAAAAAGAAATCTTTAAAAAAGCACACGCTAAAATTGGTATTTCTTTTAAAGAGTCTTTTATCGGCGCCGTGCCATTATCTTTACAAAAAGAATTTCAAAATGTTTTTTGGTCAGATTTTATTAAACAGGTTAGAGTATTAACATTACCAGAACTAAAAAACCTGAATTTAGTTGGTATTGTAGAAAAATTTAAAAAAGAAAGAGAGACCAAAAAAAATGCGCCAAAAAAAGAATCAGATAAAATATTTACTCAAAAAATTGGTGCTGTGATTTTGGAAAGTGTATATCCCTTGGCACCAAAACAAGGAGAAGAATTGGAAAAAATGATTTCAGAAAAAACCGGAGTGAAATTAAATATTATTAAAAAACAAAACAAAGATCTTATTAACGGATTTCGTTTTGAAATTGCCGGTATAATTATTGAAAGTAATTTATTAAATATAATTAACGATGCCTCAAATTTTAAAAAATAAAAAAAATAAAGAAATCGGACACATTGTTTCATTCTTTTCAGGAGTTGCCCGGATTCAAGGATTGCCCCATATTTTTTTGCATGAGGTTCTTTTGGATGAAACCGGTGTGCCGATGGCTATTGTTATTGGTTTTGACGAAAATTTTGTTGAAGCATTATTTTTTGATGAAAAATTTAATCTGGAAAAACCAATTTTTCGCAGTGGTCAATCTTTTTCCATACAAACTTCGGATAGTTATATCGGCAGAGTGGTTGATGGTTTTGGCAAATCCAGAGATGAATTGGGAAGTATTCAAGGGAGGGCGACTTCTGTTTTTCGGCAGGCACCCCCGATTATTGATAGGCAGCCCGTGACTACGCCACTTTCTACCGGTATAAAAATTATTGACACTAATCTTCCTCTAGGTAGAGGCCAGCGGGAACTTATAATTGGCGACCGAAAACTTGGCAAAAGTACAATTGCCATAGACACAGTATTAAATCAAAAGAACGCTACCTCGCCCGTATATTGTATATATGTAATTTGCGGGCAAAAAGAGCAAAAGGTTAGTGAACTTATCTCTCTTTTTGAAAAACAAAACGCATTTTTATACACCACGATCGTCGCCGCTCCGGCGGGCGCTTCATTCGCGGAACAGTACCTTGCTCCTTTTGTTGGTTGCACTATTGGTGAGTATTTTCGTGATAATGGTAAAGACGCCCTGGTTGTTTATGATGATCTTTCCAAACACGCCAAGGTATATCGGGACATCTCACTGCTATTTGAAAGAGCACCGGGAAGAGAGGCATATCCAGGCGATATTTTTTCATTGCATGCCGGACTGTTAGAGAGAGCGGCACAATTATCTGCTGAGAAAGGTGGCGGCACGCTTACTTCCTTACCAATTATTGAAACACAAGAAAGCGATATTACATCTTTTATTCCCACTAATCTTATTTCAATTACCGATGGGCAGATTTATTTAGAACGGGGGCTTTTCCAGAAAAGATTTTTACCGGCAGTAAATGTGGGACTTTCCGTTTCCCGCGTGGGTTCCCAAGCGCAGCCGAATATTCTTAAACAAGTGGTAGGCGGTATTCGTTTAGCCCTCGCTCAGCACAAAGAGCTGCAAAAATTATCCCAGCTGGAAACGGTTGTGAGTATGGAAGCTCAAAAGAAGATTCATCAGGGAGATTTAATGTTGGAGCTTTTAAAACAGGAAAAGCATACGAATATTGCGTGGCCGGAGCAGGTAGTTTTATTTTATACGGTTGAGCAAGGATTTTTTAATGATATTGATAAAAAGAAATGGAGTTATTTTGAGATACTTCTACTAGAATTGGTTAGAAATCGTTACTCTGAAATATTGCGAAAGATTGAGAGCGGAGTGTTTGACGAAAAAGTGAAAACAAAAATTCAGGCTATCGTAAAGGATTTCCGGAAGGAGTTTTTGTTAACCGAATAGAAATAACAATTATGAAATCTTACATAACATATAAAAACCAAATGCAAGGAGTTAAGGATGTTTCAGAAACCGTAAAAACGGTGGAAAAAATCGCTGCTTCTTCTGTGCATTTATTAAAACAAGAAGTAACTGAGCTTAGCACCTATACTATTAAAATTGAAAGGGTACTAACTCGTCTGTCTTTGTTTTATCAAAAGGAAGATCACCCACTTTTACGAAAAAATAAGGCCACGAGAAAGATGCTAGTCATTCTTACTGGCGATAAGGGGTTGGTTGGCGGTTTATGGCACGCGGTTGTTAACGCTTTATTAGAACACTCTGAACAATACCAATCTGTTATTATGATTGGGGAAAAAGGCAAGAATTACCTCAAGGAAGAAGATATGCCAATTATGAAACTGGCTACCTATTCTTTTGATACTCCACAGGAGAAAGAAGACATTGAACATGCTACTGATTATATTTTTAATGAATTTAAAAAAGGGATATTTTCGCGGGTGGATATTTTATACCCCCAATTTGTTTCTCTAGCGGAGCAAACCCCTAAACTCACGCCCTTTCTTCCCTTCAAGTTTAAATTGACGGAAGAGAAGAGGGCTGGCGGTGGTTTGCCAATTTTTGAATCATCCCCACAAAAATTTTTTGATAAACTTCTACAAAAATATATTGAAATA
>QIIF01000088.1 GCA_003231075.1 Candidatus Falkowiibacteriota bacterium
AAAACTATCAGATAAAAACCAAAATGTCAATAGTAAATATAACTAACGGCAATCTTATTAATTTTATTATTTTAATTTTATTATCGCAATAAATCTTTAAAATCATTTCTTACTTTGTTTTTTTGTTGCTTATCTTGCAATACCGATAAAAGCTTATTAACGACCGCTCGGGCATTATCATATTCGCCTACGGAGTTATAGAGTAATGCCAAGCTGTATAGAGAATTAGCGTTATTATTATTTGATTGAAGAATATTTAAAAATATTTGATTAGCGGTATTTATATCTTTATTTCGTTCAATTACCTTTTTTTTCGGTGTTTTTGCCGTTTTAACCGTTAATTCCTCTTTTTTTGTGTTTTCTCCGTCTTTTTTTTCTGTAATTTTTTTACTAACGGTTTTATCCGTTTGTTTTAATGTTTTTGCTTCGGCAATACCGCGATTAAAATAAAGACGCCCCAATTTAAACATATAATCTCTGTTATTTCCTGATTTATTTACGGCTATTTTTAACTGATTTATGGCTTCGTCAATATTTTTTAATTTAATATAAACCATGCCCTTGCCGTAATAAGCGGCTGCTAAATCATTCTTTTTAGCAATCGCTAAATTATATTTTTCAATAGCCGCTTTTAAAAACTTTTCTTTTTTCACATCATTATCGGATGCATTCGCTCTGGCTGCATTTAATAAAGCTAATTTCATATATGGAACAGGGCTATTCGGATTTAGCTCAATAACTTTGTCATATAAATCTTCTATGCTTTTTGCCCATACCGTAATGCCGCCATTTGTATAACCGGCGGCATTTCCGTAAATAAAAGCCAAAAATTCATTATTGCCTGATTTTTCCGGCGCGATTTCAACCGCATCGCGAGCATATTTTATCGCTTGGCTTAAATCATTTGTAATTTTATTTTTATTCTTGGCGGCGGCATCTTGTTTTGCTAAAGCGGCATAACTATCAGCTAAATTAATATAATAAATATCATTATACGGAGCGAATCTTACCGCTTTTTCCAATTTAACTATTCTGCCGTCTAATGATTTTGCCGCCAAAGATTCTCTGGCGTAAAAATCCGCTAAATACATTTTAGCTCCAAAAACCAAAGCGGCTATCACTCCGGCGCTAATAATTAAAAATGCAGCCGCTAAAATCGTCTCACGGCTCTTGCCGCTCCCATTTGAAAACTCCCCGTTTGATTGCGGCGATGAATTTTTCACGGAAGAATAA
Organism: Candidatus Falkowiibacteriota bacterium; assembly: GCA_003231075.1. GTDB lineage: Bacteria > Patescibacteriota > Patescibacteriia > Patescibacteriales > SZUA-104 > SZUA-104. Next base: position 1,234 of record QIIF01000088.1, read on the forward strand.
AGTAAAAACTCAATATTTTTTGTGTTTTTAGATTCTGCAAACGCGGCGGCCGCGGCCAGCGCGAAAATCAATACTGAAATTAGTATTAAAGAATTATTAAAAGGAAATAATAATGCTAAAATTAAAACAACTATACTGCCGGAAAATAATGACAATAAAATCAATTTCATTTCTTGCGGCTTTACGGCGATTATTGCTTTATAATAAGTAAATAACGCTACAATTAGCGCTATAATAACCGCTAACACTCCCAAGATGCCGACATCGGACAAAAGTTCAAACAAAAATCCGGAAGAGGCGGAAAAACGCGTATTCCAAAAAGGGGCTTTATTAAAATTAACTCCCTTAAATTTAGAAAAACTGTAATAAAAAGTTGACGGTCCGGAACCAAAAATAGGGCTGTTTTTTATACTGCTTTTCGCGATATTCCACGATACTTCGCGCGGCAAATTGATTCCTCCGGATAAATTAAAATTCATAATATTAAAATTACCCAACACTAAAAAAACAATAAGTAAAAGAAAGGCGGTTATAGAAACAATTAACCCTTTATTGGAAATACTGACAATTTTCGCGAGTAAGAATAAAAGCGTTACGGCAATACCGGCGATTGCGGCCGGCCAAAATGTAATTCCGTTTAAAAAAACTAAAATGAAAATACCGGCTAAAGCGGCTGCTCCGATTAAAACTTTTGCAAAAACTAAAATTATCTTTTTAGCTTCTAATGCTTCTTTTTCGGTTTTAACCGCGGCTAAAACCAATATCGGCAGAATAATAGCCGCGAACATAGATAAATCTAATAATGATCCTATCGGATTAAACCCGATAATTTTAGTAAATTTAATCGGCAGCAAAAAAACGCCAAGCAATTGCAGAAATGAATAAAATATAACCAAAGAGCTGGAAGCGACAAAAGCGCAAAATAGCATTTTCACTTTTTTCGCGTTAGTATTATTTATTAATAAATAATAAAACATAATAAAAACAATCAAGGCGGCCAATCCTTTAGCTAAATTGCCGTAAGAGCCGAGTAAACTGACTTTCTGGTTTACCGACATTATTGTTGAAATAACAGCTACTGCTAAAACTCCCGCTATCGGCCAATCTAAGGGAGTTTTTTTGAATTTTAATCCGCCCGTGGCAACGATTTTTGCCGCCCACGCGACAGAACCGATTAGAACTAAAAAAAAGAATAGCATCATCTTTTCAAAACCGGCGCCCGCAACCGCTAAACCCGTAAAAAACAAAGGGGAAAGTAAAAAAATAAGGAAAATACTGCTTATTACTATAAAATCCAACACTCCTGTCTTTATTTTCCTTGGCGGCAATTCCGGAATTGCCGGTTTCGCGTCTTTAACCGCCGATCCGCTTAAATCCACGACGGGCGCTTTTATTCCCGTTCTCCTTGTGTTAAATTTAGCGGTTTTTATTTTTTTTTCAGTTAATTTTACCATAATATTATTCCCGCAAATCAACAAATAATTCTACAAATTTATGAATACCGGCTAACACATTTAAGCGATATTTATAAATTTGTAAAAGATTTGTAATTTGTAGATTTGTAAATTTGTAATAAATTTGTAATTTGTAGAGATTATACTTTTGAATATTTCCGTAACGCGGTAAAGCTGGCGACCACATTGATAAGCGCTGCTCCCAAAAACTGCAATCCAAAAATTTTTATAAAATTTGCGTTATAATAAGACACTATATTGATATCATAACTGACAAAAAATGTTTCTAAATACGGCTGCAAAATAGTTAAAAACGGGTAAAAAATCGCCACCGCGATTATAACTCCCACAATCGCATAAATTATGCCTGAAATCAGAAAAGGCGCTTTCACGAACGCGTTGGACGCCCCTACTAATTTCATAATACCAATTTCTTTACGATGCGTATAGATGGCGACGCGAATAGCGTTAAACACAACTAATATGGATATAATAATGAATATTAAACTCACAATAATTCCGGCTTTATTGATTTTATTGGAAATATTATTAATTTTCGTCAATATTTCCTTATGATCCTCAAAATTACGCGATTCAATTATATCATTGTTAATTTTATTTAATTCAACAATTAATTCATCATACTTATCAATATCATTACTCTTAATAATTAAAATGGGGGTTAACGGATTTTTGCCCAATTCGCGCAATGCGTCCAGCACTTCCGGATTATTTTTATGCTTAATTCTAAAACTCTCCAATGCTTCCGATCGTGAAATATATTTAATTTCCTTAACTTGGCTAAAATTGCTTATTTTCGCTTTAAGAGCGGCAATTTTATCTTCTGAAGCATCCGGTTTAAGATACAAATTAATATCAATTTTTTCTTTTATTGAGTTAACCGCGGCTTTGGTAATCACATCCACGGTCAAAAGCATATTAACCGAAAACAACGCCAATATTAAAATAGTTATTGTGACAATTGACAACCAGATATTGCGGCCGATATCCTGAAAACTGAATTTGATAATTCTTAAAAATGAAAGTATAAACATAAATTAAATTTCTAAATTATAATTTCTAACTTCTAATAAAAACCTAATGCTTAAATAAATAATTTT
>QIIF01000171.1 GCA_003231075.1 Candidatus Falkowiibacteriota bacterium
ATTAAAAAATTAAAAAATTAAAAAAATGTCAAAATATTTTAAGCAATGTACCGGACAATTAAGCAAAACTTGCTCCATAATGGGCAATGCCGACGGCGACGATAAGCCGTTTTGTTTGAGTTATAACGAAATAAAAATTTTAAATTTTCCCAAGAGGATTATTGAGGTTTCCATTCCGGTTAAAATGGATAGCGGAGATTTGCAAGTATTTACCGGGTATAGAATTCAACATAATGACATAAGGGGCCCATTTAAAGGAGGAATTCGTTATCACCCCAAAGTTAATCTTGACGAAATAAACGCCATGGCATTTACTATGACTATAAAATGCGCGGTGGCGAACATTCCTTACGGAGGAGCCAAGGGCGGTATTACTGTTGATCCGAAAAAATTAAGCCAAGAAGAATTGGAAAGATTGACTCGCGGGTATACGCGGGCGATTGCCGATTTCATCGGTCCGGACAAAGACATTCCCGCTCCCGATGTTTACACCAATCCGCAAATAATGGCTTGGATTATGGATGAATACAGCCGAATAGAGGGAAAAAATACTCCCAGCGCGGTGACGGGCAAGCCGCTTGAAATTTGGGGATCGCAAGGGCGTTCAACCGCCACGGCTCAAGGCGGATTTTATGTTTTAGAATCATTATTAAAAAAAGTGAAGCTGAATAAAAAAGCTATTACTATCGCCGTGCAGGGTTTTGGCAACGCGGGAATGAATTTCGCTGAAATCGCGCATACGGCGGGGCATAAAATTGTTGCCGTTTCAGACTCAAAAGGAGGAATATATAATCCGCATGGATTAGATATTAAAAAGGTTATTGAATATAAAAAAACAACCGGATCGGTTATTGATTTTAGAGAAGCTGAAAATATAACAAATGAAAAATTACTTGAATTGCCCGTTAATGTTCTCACGCCGGCCGCTTTAGAAAATGAAATAACGATAAGAAACGCAGGCCGTATTAAAGCAAATATAATTTTAGAGCTTGCTAACTGCCCGACCACGATTGAAGCCGGAGAAAAATTATATAAAAAAGGTATAATTATCGCGCCTGATGTTCTTGCTAATGCCGGCGGCGTAATTGTGTCTTATTTTGAATGGGTGCAGAATGTCCGCCATTTTTATTGGGATAAAAAAAAGGTCAATGATCGGCTAAAAACGCAAATTATCAAAGCTTTTAACGAAGTATGGAATAACACCAATCGCCATAATGTAAATATGCGCACCGCCGCTTATATGCTCGCTATTGAAAAGTTGGGCAAGGCATTGAAAATTCGCGGTATTTAACACAATGAAATTACCGCTGATTTTCGTTCTTGCCGTTAAAAATGTATCTAAATTTCGTTCATAACCGTAGTTTAGCGCGATCCCATTGACTAAATTTAATAATGCCATTAAGATGTATAGCAGACAAGAAACTGTTGCCAATTCCATAAAAATAAAAAAAACCGAGTAACCGTTAAAAAAATGAATATCAAATTTTTAACGCATAAAATTAATTTAGAGGGCCAGTAGCTCATCTGGTAGAGCACCTGCTTTGCACGCAGGGGGTGGCGGGTTCGAGTCCTGTCTGGTCCACACTATTATAAAAAGAGCGTTTTTTGGCGCTTTTTTTATTTGGCTCGCTATATTATTAAAGGAATATTTTTAAAAATAAACTATAATGCGACAAAATACCGCAAACCCATACTACCTATTTATTAAATCCTTTAAATCCCGTTTGGAAATTCCTTTAACCGCGTATAGCATTCCAAAATAAATAATTACCGCCGCGGTTAAAATTAAAAATAAATTCATTTGATAATTGGCTTGCGCGGAATAAAGCCAAGCGCCCATAACGGCTGACGCTAGCAGTGATTTGAAAAATATTTTTAAATTTGGAAAAAATTTTGTGTACTTCCAAATAAGATAAACGGATGCCGAGACAATGGCTAATTCGCTATAAATTGTCACCCAGGCGGCGCCGAAATAAGAATATTTTGGTATAAAAATCAAGTATCCTGCTACGGCGGTAATTCCGACGAAAAGATAGGCGCCGATTATTTGTTTTTGCTTATTAATAGCAATTATAGCATGAGTGAATATTGAACCCAAGAAAATAATGCCGGCGGCTAAAATTAAAATTTTAAGCGCCGCTCCTGAAGGCGCAAAATTTTCGCCGAACACCGAGACCATTACCCGCGTAGCGGTAAATTGGGTGCCGATTACGATGGGCAAAGCGAAAATAACCATAACATCAAACGACTTCTGCATTATATTTTTAAAGCTTCCAATATTTTTTTTGCCCCACTCGGATGTTATAATCGGCAGAATAAGTCCGATAAACATAAAAGGAATGGTAATAACCACATCAATAACTTTGTAGGCCGCTCCGTAAATACCGACATCGGCTTGCGGCTTAATTAATGACAAAATTAAAGTATCTGTCTTTAGATAAACCAAATTAAGCGCTATTGTCAAGGCCAATGGCCATGATTTGCGTATAATTTCCTTCCAAATTTTTTTATCAAAGCTTAATTTAATGCGAACGAACTTCACGGAAAATAAATAATGCAGCAAAAAATTCATCATACTGGCTATTACGGTAGCTGCCATAATGCCGATCAGCCCGGTGTTTAAGCGAACCGCGACAATAACGCCGATAAGCAAAACCGCCCTTCCCGCCACTTCGGCAATGGAAACCTTGTCCATACGAAGATTTTTCTGGAATACCCCGACCAATATTTGGTTTAAAGCGATAAAGAAAAAAGAAAGCGCGGCGACAACTACGCCTATTTTGATTATCGGATCATAGGGAAATAAAAAAACAATCAAGGGCGCCAATCCCAAAAACACAATCGCGGAAATTAAACGCAAACTGAATATATTGCTGATAATTTTATTCTGATTAACGCCGGGATAACTGATCATTTGCACGGTTACCAAGGTTAACCCCATATCGGCTATTATGGCGAAAAAGGATAAAAAAGTAATAATGGTCGTATATTCTCCAAACCCAGTCAACCCCAAATAACGGGTCATGACGGCAACGGCCGCCAAACCCAATCCGGCGGCGACAAATTTGCCGGCTACTTGCGCCATCGTATTATAGGCGACTTTAGTTGATAATTTCATAAAAATTGCATTTTGAGGTAATTTTAGGTATAATAGAATTAGTAATAACTTGTAACTGAAAATTCGAAAAATAAACACTCAAGATGCCCAAATTTCAAATTACCAATTACAAATTTCTGTTAATTCAATTATAACACAAATTATATGCAAACCACTAAAAAAACAATGCAAAAGAAAATTGTAAGTTTTACAATACTTTTAGCTGTTGCTTTCGCGATAGCGCAATTAGTTTTAATTCAAAGTCCCCGGAAAGCGAACGCGGGAAGTTTATGGGACAGCCAAACCGGATTAGGGCAAAGCGGCAGTAAAATCGGAAGCGCTTTCGGACAAACCGGAGAAAAGCCCGATACAGACATCAGAGTTATGGTAGCCGAACTTATTAAAGTTTTCTTAAGTATTTTGGGAATTGTTTTTGTAATTTTACTTATTGTAGCCGGATATAAATGGATGACTGCCGGAGGTAATGATGATAGCGTTAAAGAAGCTCAATCGCAGATTTCCAGAGCGGTGATCGGTCTTATTATAATTTTAGTGGCTTGGAGCGTGACATACTTTACAATCACTTGCGTCTTGAAAGCTTCCGACGCCATATCAAGTATTTGGTATTGTCCGAATTTATAGAGACTGCCGCCAGTTTCGTAAAAAAGTGTTTAAAAAAACAAAAAAAATTAAAAAT
>QIIF01000111.1 GCA_003231075.1 Candidatus Falkowiibacteriota bacterium
GACGCAGTGTGGACTATAATAATACAGAAATTTTATTTATTTTTTTTCTTTAATATTAAATTTATTTTTTACGGTAATTATATTATCACCGTGTATAATAAATTTTACCCCCTTTTTTCTTAAAAAAGGCGGGACTTTTGAAAAAATTATAGATCCGCCCATTTCGGACGAAATCCAAAATACTCCCTCTCTTCCCGCTTGGTCGCCTATCTCGTATACGACCATTTTTTTATCCGTTATCCGGCTGAATGGCGCCGGATTTCCAAGTTTGTTTATTTTAACTAATACTCCCACTGCCGCGGTAACCGCGACAAAAGAAATAATTAGAAAAAATGCCACAATTATTTTTGAACTTATTTTTTGATATTCGGCGTTTATTAAGATAATCGCCATAATTATCATAAAAATTAATCCCGCCCCCCCCATAAAAAATATTAAAATTCCTTCTGTTGTCGTAAAGTCTATCATTTTTGTCTCCTTTTGATTTTATTCAATTTTTAAAGCGGTCGCGAAGCAACCGTTACCAGAACTGTCCACACCATAATATGCAATACCTTTTTTGTCAAGAAAATAAGTGTTATTTTACGCGCAAATTAATATCAAGCGCGTTATGGCGCGTATCTCGTCCGTTTTTTTTGCTATGTTAGATTGTGATTACGGCAAGACGATTTAGGCCGCTGAGGTCTTTTTTTATTTTGATTTTTGCCGTTGGCAGGTTGTTTTTTATAATTTTTTTTATTTCCGCGGTTTGAGAGGGGTCTATCTCACATAACACGCAACCCGCAATATGTAATATATTTATTTTTTTTATCTGTTTAAACAGTAGGCGGTAATATTTTAGTCCGTCTTGTCCCGCGCTTAAGGCGAGTTTCGGTTCGCGTTGGATGGAGGGGGAATTTTTGATTTGAGACGGGGCGAGGTAGGGGAGGTTGGCAAGAATGATATAGCTTGTATCTTTTAGCTTGCAGCTTGTAGAATTTATTATTGGTTCAAGTAAGTTGCCTTGGAGGAATTTAATTTTTTTATCAACCTTGTGAAGTTTGGCGTTTTGGCGGGCGGTTCGCAGGGCGGGGACGGAGATGTCCGTGGCGATGAATTTGGAATTTGGAATTTGGCATTTGGAATTTAAAATTTTTGCCAGAGTTATAATAATGCATCCGCTTCCCGTGCCGACATCAATAATGATCGGATTTCGGATTTCGGATTTCGGATTTCGGATATACTCAATTGCAAGCTCAATCAGCAATTCAGTTTCGGGGCGGGGGACAAGAGTGTTTTTATTAACTTTGAAGTTTAATCCGTAGAATTCTTTTTCTCCGAATATATAAGCTATCGGTTCGCCATTAATTCTTCTTTTAATATAATCCGTAATCCGTAATCCGTAATTTTTAATTATTTTGTGCTCAGGGTGGATAATAACGAATTCCCGCGGTTTTTTAATCACGCGGGAAATTATTAATTCCAAGTCAAGCAGATCAATTTGTTCGCGGTATTTTTGTTTAATTTTTTGAATGCTGTTCATTGTTTTCTCTTGCAATATTATATGGGAGTAAATTATTTCGGTTATTTGTTTTCAGACCGCAGCCGCATATCTTCTTCTTTTAAAGAATTAATGATATTATCAAGTTCTCCGTCTAAAATTTTTGTAATATTGCTCCATGATTTTTTTATTCTATGGTCGGTAATGCGGTCTTGGGGAAAGTTGTAGGTTCTGATTTTTTCCGAGCGGTCGCCGGTGCCGATTTGCTGTTTGCGCGCTTGATCTTCTTTGGTCTTTTTTTCTTCTTCCACTTTCGCCAAGAGCCGCGAACGGAGAATCTGCATCGCTTTATCCTTATTTTGGTGCTGGGATTTTTGGTCCTGGCATGAAACCACCAGGCCGGTAGGGATATGCGTAATCCTTACGGCCGAGTATGTCGTGTTAACCGATTGCCCTCCGGGTCCGGACGAGCAGAAAGTGTCAATCCGCAAATCTTCGTTTTTTATTTCCAAATCAACTTCTTCTGCCTCGGGAAAAACGGCGACTGTCGCGGCCGAGGTATGAACCCGGCCTTGTTTTTCGGTTTCCGGAATTCTTTGCACTCTGTGGGTGCCGCTTTCATATTTTAGCAAGCCGTAAGCGCCCTTGCCGCTTACGGAAAAAATTACTTCTTTAAATCCGCCGATTCCGATGCGGTTGGAACTTAATAATTCCAGTTTCCATCCTTGGCCTTCAACAAATTTGGAATACATTTTAAATAGATCGGCCGCGAATAAGGCGGATTCGTCTCCGCCGGTTCCGGCCCGTATTTCCATTATGCAATTTTTTTTGTCATTGGGGTCCGCCGGATTAAGCTCCGCTTCTATTTTATTTTTCAGTTCTTCGCGGTTTTTTTCAAATTCCGCCAATTCTTCTTTTGCCATAATCTTTAACTCTTCCTCCTCGCCGTCTTTTTCCAGTATTTCCTTATTTTGTTTAATATTATTTTCAATTTTTTCCAATTCTAAAATCATCTCAATTATTCCCTTGAGTTCCGAATGTTCCTTGGAAATTTTTTTCAATTTTTCCGGGGTGTTCATAATGGCCGGATCCTGAAGCTCTTTTTCCAGGTTTTTAAATTGTTGCTTAATGGCTTTATACATAAATATGGGACTGTCGCCGAATGCCAGTTTTGGCATAAATTTTCAAATTTTATGGAAATTTTTTAAGGAAAATTTACTAAAATTTGGGAATTTAGGACAAACTGGTGTTCGGCGACAGTCCCAATATAAGAAAACAGACGGCTATGCGCAGACGGCAGAAATTTCATACTGCCGTTTGCCGTTTGCCGTCTGTTATCTGATTTATTATTTTTTCTTGCTTGCTTTCTTAATTTCGGTCTTTCCTTTTGATGCTTTAGCGGCGGCTGGCTTGGTCTTAACCGTCACTTCTTTTTTGGCTCTTTCTTTCGCTTGAGCCGCTCTTTTTACTTTTTTACCCCTTCTCGTTGGCGCTATTTTCTTTTTCTTTTCCATTTTTGCCTGGAATTTCTCCACTCTTCTGGCGGTATCAACCAATTTTTGCTTGCCAGTATAGAAAGGATGGCACATTGAACAAAGTTCAATTTTTAATTCTTCTTTAGTGGAGCCGATAATAAAGCTATTACCGCAAGAGCAGCTTACTTTAGCTTTTTCGTGATATTTTGGATGTATATCTTTTTTCATAAACTCTATTATATACGGACTTATGCCGGTTCGCGAGAAACATAAACCGCAATTTTAGTTATTTATTAATTGGAACTTTCCGATTAACAGCAGTCCCTGTTTGATTTTTTAATACTAACACAGCTTTTATGTTTTGGCAAGAAATTTATTAATAACGCTGATAGGTTCGTTTTAAAGCAATGCTTATATTCCTTTTCTTGACAATACGGTGGAAATTGTTTTTAGGATAATTGACAAATCAAGGTAAATTGACCTGTTTTTTATGTAAAAGAGGTCGTATTGTATTTTTTTTAAACTGTCTTCATAAGATGGGGAATGGTATTCTCCGGAAACCTGATCCCAGCCGGTTACGCCCGGCTTAACTAATGTTCTTTCTTTGTAAAACGGAATTTGTTTTTCCAGTTCTTTAACCAATTCCGGCCTTTCCGGACGGGGGCCGACAAAACTCATTTCTCCTTTTAAAATATTCAATGCTTGCGGAATTTCATCAAGGCGGGCTTTTCTAAGGAATGAGCCGAATTTGGTAATGCGCGGATCATTATTCGCGGTTGGAGAGCGGTCATTGCCCTCTTCTTTCATTGTCCTAAATTTAAA
>QIIF01000149.1 GCA_003231075.1 Candidatus Falkowiibacteriota bacterium
ATAGAAAAATTGGAATTTTGAATTTAGAATTTTAAACTTTCTACTTGATAAACTTGATAATTTCCCAATTCACCTCTTTTTCGGCGTTACCCAAAATCCCATATACTTTCCCAGCATCAAACGGGTCTGCGCGTCAATTGCCGGAATAGCGCCAAAAATAATAATGCTTAGAGGGAGTATCAGCCACTGCAATAACATGGCGATTATTTTGCCAAAACCGTATTTTTTCGGCCGGGACGGTAAAAGAAAAGTGGAAACAATAGCCGACAAAACCAAGCCGGACATAGCGGCGGTCATTAAATATCTGGTGACAACCGGCAAATTGCCGGATAAAACAGTTGCGTTAAACCTGTCCCCTCCCAAAATCAAAGGCAGCCATCCGATAACGCCGATAATTATGGCATTAGTCGCCCATGAATGGAAACCGTAAACTTGATTTAATATGCGGCTTATTATTTTTCCGCGCGCTCCCGGCTTGTCAAAATTTTTCCAATTTTTTATCGCGTTAAACATTAAATAGGGCAAGTTTTCCACGCCCCAGCCCCAGCGCCTTTGCTGTTTGTATAAATTTTTCGCCGTTTGCGAAATTTTCTCATCCATACAAACATCCATAGAAACCGGAAAATAAAGCGGTTCAACGCGATAATCGCCGCCATAATGCAAAAAGCAATGCCAAAAAATCCGCGAATCCTCCGATACCATATTAGTTGACCAAAATCCGATGTCAACTAAAGCGCGCCAAGTCATTGAATGCGAGGAATAAGTCGCCAATTTCTCCTGCCTAATCTGCTGCATCATCTGCCAAAATGTATTGGAAAAAGCGGCCACTCTGGCAAAAAACGGCGCCTGCCAAATATTGTTATGATAAACCGGCACGGGCTGATAACTCGCCTGATAAGGATTATTTACGGTCAAAAATTTATAAGTCAAGCAATAAAAATATCCGGGATAAACAACAGTATCAATATCAAAAATGCTAACTAAAATTTTATCATAATCAAAATTTTGCGCGTCAATTATTTTTTTCTTTACCTCGCGCGCCGCCCATGCCTGATTAGCGCCCTTGCCTTTCATTTCTCCGGCAATCTTACCGGGATGAACCGTAATTAAAAAAGCCTTAAACCTATTTCCATATTTCAACTCTATCTCTTTCGCGTTAACCCGCGCTTCATTCCCGCCCCTTTCTTCCACAGCCAGAACCACTATCATTTTGTCAGTTGGATAACCGTCATTAATTAAACCGTCAAAGCTTAATTTAATCACATCCAAACTTTCATTATATGTCGGCAAGATTATTAAATGAATAACCTCTTCCCAATTTACGCCGACAAAATTATTCCCCCCGAGAGTACTGGGGGGTTGAGGGGATTGATTGCCCCCTTGATAAAGGGGCTTGTCCTCCGTAGCTTTAGCGAAGGGGGGGTTGGGGGATTTTTCAATAACTAATAACTCTTTACACTTCCTCTCCCAATCAACTTTTTCGTTTTGTTTTAATTTTCGGTAGCTTGCCAATAAATGAACGCCCAAATAAAAAACCAAAAGCAGCCAATAAATATCAAAAGCGATAATAAAATAAGCCACCCAAACCGGCTTGAAATAAGATAAAATTATCAAAACAATTAATGTGCTCCAAGAAAAAAAACCGGGGAATATTTCCAAAGCGCGATATAACTTTTTGTTCCGACCGGATAATTCGCTTGCTTTGCCGATTTTAAGATAATTCATAGGTTTTATTAGCTTGTAGCTTGTAGCTTTTTAGCTTGTAGGAAAGTTTAATTAGCTTGTAGCTTTTTAGCTTGTAATTTTTCAAGCTACAAGCTACAAGCTACAAGCTACAAGCTACAAGCTACAAGCTACAAGCTACAAGCTACAAGCTAAAAAGCTACAAGCTACAAGCTAAAACACCACATCCTTTCCCTCGCTTAATTCTCCCTCCTGTTTATTATTATGCTTTGATGTTTCTTTTTTGCCGCCGCTAAAATTTATAGCTCCTTTGCTAATCGCCTCTTTAAGCGATATTTCTTTGGGAACCGGATCTTTTATTGTTTTTAATTCCTCTTTTTTAATCAAATTTTTCCTATCTATCTCTTCCTTCTTTTCCCGGCGAACGCGGCTCAGGCAGTCGCGGCAAAGAACCGGGCGCACTCCGTCCGGCACGAACGAAACCTTTGTTTCTTTTCCACAGCGCGAACAAACGGCGCTATTTTTATAAATGTCCTCTCTGCCAACCGCGTGAATTTCACCGCCGCGGGCAGAACGATTTAGAGAAACAGAATGGCTTTCAGCCGAAGTATTTATTTTTTCTTGAAATTTATTATTAAATTTTGCCGGCGGAACAATCCGCGGAGTTGATTGTTTCGGTGGATAAATATTGTCTCGGACGCTGTTATTTTTTACGGCCGACTTTACCGCGGCCGGTTTTCCGCCGTCCGGCTCGTCCAAACTTTCATGCCAGCGGGAAATTTTTTCTTCCACGACTTCTTTTTTTCTCGCGTATCTCTCGCGAGAAACATTGATTACTTTTTCAACATTGCCGGTTTTCTCTTCTTCGCTTAAAGGAGGCAATCCTCGGGCCGAGAACGGATCGGAAGAAACGCCGTCAATCATTAATTTAATATAAAACTCGTATTTTGGGATATTAACAATATCTTCTTCGGTAAATATGGGTAAAAATTCAGGAGCAAGCGCCTCGGCGTCGGCGGCGCCGACTCTAAATACTATTAATGTGCCGACATTTCCAAATACGGCCGGCCTTACCGTTTCATCCAATTGTTCAATATATTGATGCGCCATTATTAAATTAAGCCGGTATTTTCTGGCTTCCGATAAAATATTGGCGAAGCTGCCGGTGGCGAAATTTTGAAATTCATCAACATATAAATAAAAATCATTGCGTTCTTCCTCGGGAACATCAACTCGGCTCATGGCCGCCAGTTGAATTTTGGTTATCATCATCGCCCCCAAAAGAGCGGAATTATCTTCACCCACTCTCCCCTTGCTTAAATTTAAAATTAAAATTTTCCCCTCGTCCATCACTTTCCGCACATCTATAGATGATTTTACTTGTCCGACAATATTGCGGATTAAAGAGCTTGATAAAAATTGCCCGACTTTATTTTGGATTGGAGACACGGCCTCGGACGCGAATTTATCCGCGTAGCCGGCAAACTCATTTACCCAAAACGCCTTCACAACCGGATCCTGTATTTTTTCTATAACCTTTTTTCTAAACGCTTTATCGGACAGCATTCTGGTGACAGCCAATAATGTTGAGCCCGGATAATCCAAAATAGCCAGCACCGCGTTGCGAAGAATATATTCAAGCCGCGGCCCCCATGAATCAGCCCATAATTTTTGAAATACTCCAAGCAAGCCGGACGCGACCAAGTGTCTCAAGTGCGGCTCCACTTGTTCCACCACATTAAAAGCGATAGGATGCTCCATGTCGGACGGATTAAAATAAATCACATCATTAACGCGATTAGGGGGAATAAATTCAATAATTTTTTCGGCTAAATCCCCGTGCGGATCAACAACGGCGACTCCCCGGCCGGCCCTAATATCTTCCACTATCATATTTTCCATCACGGTTGATTTTCCCATTCCGGTTTTACCTATTAAATACATATGCCGCCGCCGGTCGTCCTTTTTTATACCGAATACTCTATGCTGGTTGCGGAAAGTTGTTTCACCGAAGACTGTGATATCCTGATTAGACATAAATTAAATCTTTTATTTTTAAAAA
>QIIF01000068.1 GCA_003231075.1 Candidatus Falkowiibacteriota bacterium
AAATAATTGGGGGATTGACGCCTATCATTATAGAATATAAATAATTTATATTATTACGAAAATCCCGTTAAATATATTGCCTGATTGGTTTAACTTAATAAAACAAAGCAAAAATTAGCCAATTATATATTGGTCTTTAGCAAAAAAAATTGCTTGAGATAAAAATTTAATTTGAGTAATGATTTTCATTTATTTATCTAATTATCCATTAGATAATTTTGCTAATTTTAGTCTATTCCCAGTATATCTATCGCTTCACGCTCCTTGTTTTTCAACTGTAAAAAATTATTATTAATTACATTTTTATCCTATCACAAGCTTTTCTTTTTGGCAAGAGACACGCTGTTATTAAATTAATTAACAATTTTATCTGGTTGGGATATTCGGGTGGTAATTTGTGATATTCAACGATAATTCGTCAACAATCTTTTTAGGCAAATTAAAACCCTGCTAAAACAGGGCGAGTTTAAAAGAGGTGGGGGTGGAGCGGCCGATAATAAAATCCGACCGCTCCGGGGGGTGTGGAGGAGGGAGGGGGGTTCTCCCTAATAGAGGAGACTCGGCGCCGAGCTTATTAGCCCTTTTGAGCCTCCCCTCTAAAAAGGAGAAATTACATTAAGGACGCGCTGCCTTGACGCGATTTACTGATGCGTTTTTTGACACCATTAACAACTATAGTGTCATCTTCCTCTACTTCCTCCTTGCATGTGACGCACTTGTCCGTAAACGGGACATACATTAAGCGTGCGATGGGAATTTCGCAGCCACAGTGCGCGCAAATTCCATATTCATCGTGCCTTAGGCGCTCAAGCGCCTCATTACACTTTGAAATCATTTTTTTTCTCCTTTGTATTAAAGTTAGGGAGATGTCCTGCACTGGAGAATAATCTGCAGGATGATTATTACTCACATTGGTTTCCATGCTGGATAAATTGTTTTTTGCGCGGAAATTTAATTCCACCAATTCTTTTTCATATTCTTTTTTTTTCTCCAATAATACCCTCTCTATCTTTCCTGCCAATTCTTTTTGCATAAAGATCTCCTTTTTTTGTTTTAAAATTTTTTTAAAAAAAATCCCCTTACTAATAAAAAGAACACCCTCCTTTCTATAAATTTTTTTCTCGTATGAGAAAAATTTTAAGCATTAAACTCATAATAACAAATAATTTCATACTGTCAAGTGGAAAAAGGTCTGTAGCAAAAGACGCTCCGGTGGGAGCGTCTTTTTTTTATTTTTACAGACTGTTAGGGTCTGCTAAAATTGGTTAATCATTATTTTAATGTCACTTTCGCGCCGGCCTCTTCCAATTTCTTCTTTATTTCTTCCGCTTCTTCTTTCGCTATCCCTTCCTTAACTACCTTGGGAGCGGCATCAACCAAATCCTTGGCGTCTTTTAGTCCTACCTCTGTAATTTCACGGACAACTTTAATAACGGCAATCTTAGTATCGCCGGCTTCTGTAATTTCAATATCAAAACTGGATTTCTCTTCGGCGGCGGCTTCGCCGGCGGCGGCCGGACCGGCGGCCATCATCATGGCCGGAGCGGACGCGGATACGCCGAATTTGTCTTCTAAAATTTTAACTAATTCAGCCAAGTCCAAAACTGACATTTTTTCAATCTCTTCCACGAGAGATTTGAATTTATCAGGGACGCTTACCTCTTTTGTTTCCTCTTTATCCGCCGCGGCTTCAGCGGAGGCGGGCTTGTCCTCCGTAGCTTCAGCGGAGGCGGGTTTTTGCTCTTCTTTTGGAGCATCTTGCTTTTGTTCTTCTGACATATTTGTTTGTAATTTGGAATTGGAAATTTGTAATTTTTAACCAAATTTCAAATTGCCAATTACTATTTTATTATTTATTTAAACTAAAACTTGTTTTAATATTTTCATTGTTGCTATGTTTTATTGCTTGCTTTCTCCCACCGCCTTTAATACATAAACCAAATTCTTCAAATTGCCCGCCAGCGCGTTCACGAATCCGGATACCGGAGCGTTCATTGAACCGACAACCTTGGCATACAATTCCTGTTTGCTTGGCAGGCCGGCCAGCTCTTTCACCTTGCCGGCGTCAATGAATTTATTTTCCAAAATTCCGCCGAGAAATTCCACCTTATCTTTTTCTTCCAGCTTATTTCTAAAACTATCCACCGCTTTAGCCGGAGCGACTTCATCTTGATAGCCGAATACAACAGCGACCTGTCCGTCAAAACTTTTCACATCCAAACCGTCAATTTTTGAATCTTTGAACGCCAAATCCATTAAGGTTTTCTTTGCCACATAATACTCGCCTTCCTCTTTTTTAAGCTCTTTTCTTAATTCTTCGTTTTCTCTAACGCCAAGACGGCTGAATTTCATAAATACAACCGATTTTGATTTTTCAATTCTATGAGATAAATCCCGTAAAATTTCTTGTTTTTGTTCTCTGCTTTTAGGCATAGGTTATTCTACGAATTACGAATTTATTACAAATTTACGAATATAATTATTTGTAAATTTGTAATAAAATTTGTATATTCGTAGATACAAAAAAATCCGCGCATAACCGCAGACTTGCAAAATTTTAGATAGAATTAACCAAAATTTCTTATTATTCCTCGGCAGGTCTTATTTGCGCGCCTGCTGTCTGCGGTTTACCCCGAATTTATAATATATAATTTAGGGTATTTATTAACTTGTTATTAGTTATATTAGCACAATAAAAAAATATGTCAACCCTACTTCAAATATTTCGCTTTATTCCTTAAGTGTTCGCTATAGGTTTTGGAAAAAACGGTTTCGCCTGTACCGGGCTTGCTTAAAAAATAATTATAATCCGTATATTTCGGATAAATCGCCGCTTTTATGGCGTTTAATCCCGGATTGGATATTGGCGTCGGGGGCAAACCGCGATATTTATAAGAATTATACGGGGAATTAATATTTATTTCTTTAAGCGAATGCCGCGGCTTTTTATTGCCGAAAAAATAAGAAAGAGTGGCATCCGATTCAAGCGCTTGGCCGTTTTTTATTCTATCCCAAAACACTCCGGAAACTATTTTCATATCCCGCGAAGTTCTTACTTCTTTTTCCACTATTGACGCCATTCTAATAATATCATAAATTGTCTTCCCTTGCTTTTTAATATCGGAACGCATTTTATCAGTTAATTTCGCGTTAAAATTATCAAGCATTTTTTTAATGATGTCTTCGGCGGACGCACCTTTAAAAATTTTATAAGTATCGGGAAATAAATATCCCTCCAAATCGGCGTTGTCGGGAGCGTCGCTTAAAAAATCCGGCTTTTTAATTTTTAATTTCCAATTTCCAATTTGAGCTTTCGCCAAATCAATAAAACTATTGCCACTGATAATATTATTTTTAATTAAATACTCGTTTATATCATCAACTGTCCACCCTTCTATAATTTTTATTTTCACCTCGTCATTTACGATATCGCCCGCTGATAAAATTTTAACAATTTCTTTAATGCTTAACTTCGGGCTTAATACATATTTACCTGCCTGTAAATTATTTCCCGCTTTATTCCGCCAAACATAAATTTTAAAATATAATTTTGATTTGATTAATCCTGATTTTAATAAATTATCTCCAATCCGATCTACGCTTTCTCCTTTTGTAATAATAAAAACTTTGTCTTTCCCGTTTTTATCGGCAAAGCTGCTTATCCCTTGCCAATACGCCACGCTCAAAACGGCAAAAGCGATTATCAATAAAATTATTATAAACTTGATATTTTTTAACATAA
>QIIF01000001.1 GCA_003231075.1 Candidatus Falkowiibacteriota bacterium
TCTTCATATTACTAAAAAAATTATTGAGTGGAAAATACCGGCAGATAAAGTTTTTATTCGCCTAAGCGGAGAGCTTGCGGGACATATAGAGAAGTATCAGTGGTTGAAAAATCCAAATAATTATCCGAATTTACGCATGACAATAAGAGAACTGCTTGAAAGAATTGAAGAGCTGCGCGGTGAAAATCCCGCAAAAAAGATTGAGCATATCAAAGGGACAAGAAGGGGAAATGAAATTGAGTTTAAAAAGACAATTAAAAAATATAATATTTCCGGAGAGTTGTTGAATTTGGTAAACAATTTAAGGAGTTTTGTATATTTGAGAACTTTTACGACCGAGGCGGCTGACAGATTGTTTTATTGGGCGCGTCAAACGGTTTTAAAAGAGATAGCCAAAAGAAATGGGCTCCCGCAGCAAGATATTGTAGCGTTAACCGGCGAGGAAATTATCGCTTTTTTAGGAAATGGAAAAAAAGTAGACAAAAAAGCAATAAAAAACAGAAAAAAAGTTTTTGCGGTTATTTGGCTGAAAGGAAAATCCACAATTTATTCGGGAGCTGCCGCGAAAAAAGTTATTGGTAAATATAAACCGATATTAGCGTTGTCCGCCAAAAGGCAAGACGGTGATTGTATCAATGGTAAACCAGCTTCAGCCGGCAAGGCCATTGGCAAGGCGAGGATTTTAAAGTCACATAAAGAAACAGGCAAACTTAATCGAGGGGATATTTTAGTTGTAACCATGACAACTCCTGATTATATTTCCGCAATGGAAAAGGCCTCTGCGTTTATAACAGACGAAGGAGGGATAACCTGCCATGCCGCTATTATCGCAAGGGAAATGAAAAAGCCGTGTATAATCGGCACCAATATTGCCACCCAAGTTTTTAAAGACGGGGATTTGGTTGAGGTGGACGCTAATAAGGGGGTTGTTAAAATATTAAAAAAGAACTAATATTGGGGTAATGTTATAGACTAAAAAATAGTAAAATGGAAAATAGTCTTGACTTTTTTTTATTCTGATGTATAATAGTCGTATGATTAGATTTCAAAAACAACAAATAATAAAGGACTTGGAAAAGAAGATTGTTTTTATTACCGGACCGAGGCAGGTTGGGAAAACTTGGCTTGCCAAAGAGATTGGAAAAAAATTCGCGAATACGGTTTATTTGAATTATGACAGATTTGAAGATCGCGAGATATTAAAAAAAGAAGCATGGTTAGAAACAACCGAGCTTTTAATCTTGGACGAATTGCATAAAATGCCGAATTGGAAAAATTATCTTAAAGGAGTTTTTGACACCAAGAGCGAAAAATTAAAAATATTAGTTACCGGCAGCGCCCGACTTGAAATTTTTCGCCAGACCGGCGATTCTCTCGCCGGCAGATTTTTCGCGCATCATCTTTTGCCATTCTCTTTGGCTGAATTAAAAAAAGTAAATTATAAAGAGAATAATTTAATTGGCAAGCTGATTGAACGCGGCGGTTTCCCCGAGCCATTTTTAGCCGAGAACAATATTGAAGCGGCAAGGTGGAGAAACCAGTATATTGACGGCCTAGTCAGGAATGATATTACTGATTTTAAAAATATACAAGATTTTAAAGCCATACAGACTGTTTTTGAACTGCTTCGCCGCCGCGTCGGCTCTCCGCTTTCACTTAATTCTATTGCCAGAGATGTTCAAATATCTCCGATTACTGCGGCTAAATATATTAAAATATTTGAATCCTTATATATTGTTTTCAGGGTATCGCCGTATTCCCGTAATATTGCCAGGTCAATTTTAAAAGAGCCGAAAATTTATTTTTTTGACAATGGGCTGGTTGAGGGGGATGAGGGGGTTAAATTTGAAAATTTTGCCGCTGTTTCGTTTTTTAAGCATATTTCCGCGCGCAATGATTTACTGGGAGAAAAAAATGAACTGAAATATTTAAGGACTAAAGACGGAAGAGAAGTTGATTTCGCGCTTATTGATTCTAAAAACGCAATAACGGAATTAGTGGAAGTGAAAAAGCGGGATCATAAAATAAGCAAAAATTTAAAATATTTTTCAGATAAATACAATTTGCTTGGAACGCAGATTGTAAAAGATTTAAAAAACGAAAGACAAATCGGCAATATGCGGACGATTAAAATGGAAAAGTATTTACGCAATTTATATTTATAGAAAAATAGGCAGGGCATAAAATATATGTTTCAAAAAAATAAAATTAAAGTGACGGTGGATAAAAGCCATCTTTTTACGCTGGGAGAAAAAATGTACCGCGAAAGCATTGAATTCGTGCGCGAGCTCGTGAATAACGCTTATGACGCGGACGCTACTTTCGCTAATGTCAGTATCAGCGAAGACAAGATTGAAGTTTTGGATAACGGCAGCGGGATGAATGCCCGCGGGCTTGAGCAGTTTTTCACTATCGGCTCCGAAGAAAAAAGAACTCACGGGGTTTCGCCTCGGTTCGGGCGCAAGAGAATCGGCCAGTTCGGTATTGGGAAATTTTCAGCGCTGGCTTTATGCGACGAGTTTTTAGTGGAAAGCGTTAAGGGAAAAAATAAATATACGGTTGTTTTTAACCGCTCGTCGTGGGAGAGCGACGAAAATTGGGATTTGCCTATTAAAAAAGAAGCGGCGAGCGCCTTGGATAAGGAAGGCACGAAAATAATTTTAAACAAGCTTACGAAAAAAGTTTCCTTGAGCGAGGCCGAAAAATATTTAAAGCAGTCCGTGCCTTTGCGCGCTAAAAAATTCAGCGTTTATTTGAATAACAAAAAAATAAGCGCTAAGACAGTACCCGGAAAAATAATCGCGATAAACATTAAAACAATGTATGGAGCCATTATCGGGGAAATTGTTATCGCTATTAACTCGCGTGATGTGGATGAGCCCGGGGTAGAATGCCGCGTTAAGCAGGCGCTTATCAAGAGAGAGCTTTTTGGGCTGGATCGTAAGTATAAGCACGGCATTAACCGTATTGCCGGTTCGGTAAACGCGGATTTTTTGCCGTTAATCGCGGCGCGTTCCGATTTTGTTACGGATAGCGCCGAGTATAAATTATTTTATCAGCTTATGCGTGAACGGCTTGATAAAGTTTTAAAAGAATTCAATAAACAGAGTGAAACTAAAAATTTGCAGAAAATAAACAAAGAACTGCAAGAAATAATGAAGCATATTAAAGAAGCGCTTGCGCTTAATCCTGATTTTGTGCCGCAGGGCAAGGCGGCGGCGAGGCTCAAAAAAGAAGGACGGAAAAAAATGGCGGCGGCGAGCGCGGCAATAAAGAGCGGAGAAAATAAAAATCAAGAAGAAGGCGGGATGGATAAGGAGGACGTTGAGGATAAAACGAAAAAAGAATCTAGTGAGAAAACGAAAGAACCGGCGTCCGCGAATCTTGAAGCCAAGCCGCTGGTATTAAAAAGAATCAGGATGAAGAAACTTGGAATTTCCTGCGGGATTGTAAGTTTAGGCGAGGACGGATTGGAGGTAATGAGCCAAGGCAATTTAATCTATATCAATCAAGACCACCCGCTTTACCAAAAACTTTATAAAAAGAAAGACCTGTTTGCTATCCATCTTATGCGCTTAATTACGCAGGAAATCGTTTTAATGAAAAAACTTAGAATTACCGCGTCCGAGGCGTTCAGCTGGCAGAGCAAACTTTTGAAAGACGCGCTTTGCGGAAAGTGAGCCATTAATATTATGCGATATATTATTTCTGAGTTTGGGATTTATAAA
>QIIF01000190.1 GCA_003231075.1 Candidatus Falkowiibacteriota bacterium
GTTCGCTTAATCTAATAATTTTAATAAAATATAAATTTATTTCTGGAATCGTTAATTTTACAACTAGATCATCTTAGAATTAGAGAATACTGCGCGCCATTATTATAATTATACAACAATTATTTAACAACCTCGCCTTCCAGTCCGAAACCTTCCGCTTTATTTATTTGAACATTAATAAACTTTCCAACCAAATTCGTAACTCGTAATTTATTATGCCCAATTCTGATTTTTACATTCTTAAATGTCCGCGTTTTGCCGAATAACTCCCCTTTTCTGTTTATTCCTTCAATCAACACCTCCGCATTTTTACCGATATATTTTTTATTTTCTTCAAATGCTGTTTTTCTTAATATATCCATAAGAACATCTTCGCGCCTTTTTTTCTCTTCTTTAGGCGTATCATCTTCCATTTTTGCCGAAGCGGTGCCGTATCTCGGGCTATATTGCGACACATAAGCCAGATAAAATTTAATCTGTTTAAACAGGTCAACCGTCTTATTAAACTGTTCTTCAGTTTCCCCCGGAAATCCGACAATAACATCGGTTGTCACGCATACGCCCTCAATTTTTCTTCTTATTTTTTTAATTAAACCGGCATAATATTCCGCCGTGTATTTTCTGTTCATTCTTCTTAAAATCTCGTTATCCCCCGCCTGAACCGGCAAATGAATATGCTCACATACATTTTCACACTCCGCCACCGCACTGATCAAATCATCGCTCATATCCTTAGGATGGCTGGTTGAAAATCGTATCCAAAAATCACCGGGAATGTCATTAGCCAGCTTTAGCAAATCAGGAAAATTTATTATTTTAGATTTTGAATTTTGAATTTTGAATTTATTTGGAATTTGAAATTTGAAATTTGGAATTTTTGACTGATAGCTGTTCACATTCTGCGCGATAAGAATAATTTCTCTATAACCCTTGCCCACCAGCCCCTCAACCTCTTTCAATATCTCATCCGCGTCCCGATAAACTTCCCGGCCGCGCGCGTACGGCACCACGCAATAAGAACAAAAATTATCGCATCCGTTGCCGATTGGAACAAAGGCGCTGAATTTAGAATTATATTTTGGATTAATAGCCAAGTAGCCGCTCAAGCTGCTGCTCTTACCATTCTCTATGCCGAGCTTATCCGCTAATGACTCAAGCTCTGTTATCGGCATCCAAATATCTACATATTTTTTCAAGCGCCCGCGCACATCTTTTCGCGACGATAAACATCCGGTTAAAATAATTTTAACTTTCGGATTTGTTTTCTTGATTTTTGGAATCAACCCGTAAACCCTGTCTTCCGCGGACTGCCGCACCCCGCAAGTGGTCACCACGACCAAATCCGCCTTGTCTCTGCTATCAGACAAGGCATATCCCCGCTCCTCAAGATAACCGGCAATCCTCTCAGAATCTGATTTATTCATTTGGCAGCCGATTATTGTAATATAATAAGTTTTCTTCATAAGTTGATTTTAACGGCGCGTCTGATAATTCCCCTCCGTAGAGACGAGGCAATGCCTCATCTCTACAACAAAGAGGAGCTTGCCCCGTTAAATCCTAACGGGAGGCAAAGCTTATTTAACCGGGACTGTCGCCGGATGCCAGTTTTGGCATAAATTTTCAAATTTTATGGAAATTTTTCTTAAAAAATTTTTGCTTATGTGCTAATATAGGCCAAAATTTTTTAAGGAAAATTTACTGAAATTTGGGAATTTAGGACAAGCTGGTATTCGGCGACAGTCCCTTAACGAGGTGAAGGGTGATTTATATTCAAATTCATTAACGCTAATATAACACAAACAATCCCCCGTTCTTAGCGAGGCGGGGGATTGTACGGCTTATCCTTTTTATTTTAGCTATAATAAAATATCGCCGCCGGCTGAACCATTATCAATATTATCTGATGAATCGCTTTCATCCGTTGATTCTTTGCCGGCATCATCCGACGAATCGCCGGAAACGGCAGAGGAATCATCTTCCGTAACATCCTCTTCCGTGTCAGAAGATGAATCTTTCACGATAGAATGCTCGGTATCATCAGTAGTAATTTCATTTACCAACTCATTTACAATATCAATTTTCGTATCTTCCGGCTCTTCAATTTCCGGCAAAGAACTTACCACTACAATAGTATTAGCCGTTAATAACGGCAATTTGGCATGCTTAACGCCGCGGACACGAACTTTATCGCCAATTTGAATATCTGAAATATCAGCGTTGCTGTTTGTGCCGATTACTATTTTTGTATCTCCTGTTATGTCCACCCTTACTTTTTTAACCGGCATACGCTTAATTAAATCTTTAATTTCAAGACCGTTATATTTAATTCGGTTTATTTTAATCTTTTTATAATTAATCTTTCTTAAAAATTTTCCTACTTTTTCCGCCTTTACTTTTTTGATTATTCGTTTTAATGCTTTAGATAAAACATTTTTTTTGATTTTACTCTTAGAATTCACGGCGGCATTATTATTAGCCTGGCCGTTATCCAATGAAGCCGGTAATGCCTGCGCCGTAACGGTTGCAGCTTTTCTAATCTCGGCTAATTTTTCTTTTAATTTCTTTCTGGTTAAGTGTTTAACAGGCGTCCAATTTACCATTATATAATTATTAACCGTATCAATCGCGGCAACTTCTCCGGCGTATCCTCTGGTTGAAATTTTCCAAATTGAATTATCTTTTACCACTTTAGCGTCAACAGTGCCGTCATCATTAACTCTGCCGACTATCCTTAGTTTATCACCTATGGAAAGCTCACCCAACGCGGCGCGTCCAAAATATTTGCGGACAATTTTAGTATCCTCTGTAATATTAACCGTTATCAGAGCGCCTTCCGCGCCGATTAAATTATTTACATCATTAGCGCGCAGTCCCGGAGTTTTATCCATTTTCACCTGAATAGTAGTTGGGATCATAGCGCTGTCTAACCGCACTAATGTTACTATCGGCGTAAAAGTGCGGATTTTCATAAACAAATCGCTTCCGCGCCTAAGAACTATAACTATTTTTGCCAAAGGCGTTTCTCCCGAGCGAAACAAGAGGCGGCCGCGAATTCTGTCTCCTTTTTTTAAATCGTCAACTGAAGCGGGATTTTTTAATCCGGCGACAAAACGGGTATTATCATCATATTTAAAAGTATGCTCTTTATTCATCCATTGATAAGTAATTTCTTTCGCGTCTTTATTAACGCCTGTAATCCATCCGTTTGCCCCCTTATTTGACCTTATGGCGATGGAAAGATTAATTAAAATTGTGGATTCAATATTTTCCGTATTTTCGTTTTTCTTTCCAATTACCCTGATTTGATCTCCGGGAATCCAGTTGGACAAGCTTGTGGCTTGATCCCGGCGCTGCCCCAAAACAGTATCATCCGTCACATTAATAGTATAATCATTTCCGGTTTTATTGTCGCGGACAATAATATTCGTCGGGATATCGGTTGAGCCGATTTCAATCAACATACCGGCAAAATTAATATCACTCTTTGATTCGTATAAGTTTGCCTCGCTAGTAACGGTTGTGCAGGCAAATTTATAAGAAACATCAACCTCGGCCGCTTCCGCCGCTTCGGACGATTTATAGGTTACGCCGTCCATTCCGCAAACTTCGCCGGACGCGGATGTAATCGGCGCCAGCATAAAGGTGGACAACACCATGCTTAACGCCAAAAAAGAAAATAAAAATTTTTTCTTCATAAAATAATTTTAA
>QIIF01000164.1 GCA_003231075.1 Candidatus Falkowiibacteriota bacterium
TATAAATTATTAAATCAGCCAATAAAAAGATAATTCCATTTTTACCGATAACAGGAATCATAAAGAGAAGGATAAATAACAACAACGGGATGTTTTTGAATATATTTTTGTTCATTTGCTCTACGAATTACGAATTTATTACAAATTTACGAATATACAAAATTATGTGGAATTATCTTTTGTTATCAATATTACTATACCAATAGCCAGCCAAAGAATCAATACCCAATTTATATTTATGTATGCCAACACAACACCGGGCCAAGCAATTTCTAATATAATAAAAACAGCCAGCGCGCCGGTTAGGGCGTAAAATAACTCTTCAGAGATTAAATTAATATTTTTTGCAAACATTAGTTTTAATTAATAAGCCTATAAAATTATTATCACCACAAGCCGTTATTTATTTTTTTTATCATTACGGCTCTCTCCTGCCTGTCCGCCTTTGGAGGAGATTCCTGCTCCCGGGCAGGAACGGCAAAGTAATGGATTATTCTTTAGCAAACCCCAGTTTTTCAAATAAACTCTTTCCTGTTAAATCAATTTTAATTTCCCCAATCTCAACATAATCATCAATCCCGTCATCAGCCCTAAGCCCGGGAATTGAAATTAAAAAACCATACTTGCCGTTTTCGCTATACGCTTTCTTTAAATCAAATTCCACCTGCGCGATTTTCCATTCGCCGTCATCTTGTGGAATTTTATAATTCGCCAAAACATAATTTATGCCGTCTTTATTAACATCCAAATTGGCGTCAACTTTTTTAAATTTAGGATCAATGAAACCGCTCTCGCTAAAGCTAAAAACTCCGTCGCCCGCCAGAATAACATCATCTTTTTCCAACACGACGGAACTAAGTTCCGAAGCTTCGGAACTTGGTTCCTCGCCGACTTCCACGCTGAACTGCTTATAAGTCTCGCCTATGACCAACTCACTGCCACCGGCTTCTATTGTCTGCAAGCTTCCCGGATTCACGGTCTGCGCCCTTATTTCTCTGCTGTCCGTATATAAAACAATATTTGAATTTCCGCCATCCGCCAGCCACAACTTATTTATAAAAGCTAATTTCTGCTGTTTGGTAATAATATTTTTGGTAATAATATCGTCATCCGCCTTTAATTCAATTTTATAAACTCCTTCAGGCAAATTAGCCAATTTCAATTTTATTTCGCCCCTGTCAATTAATTTCCCGCTATTCTCGCTTATGCCATTATCTTCCAAACGGCGGCTGTCAATTAACTGATTATTATAATATAAAAATAAATCTATATCATCGCGATCTTTGTTTTTATTCAAATCCTGAAAATCAAAAATAAAATCCAAATCCTCGTTTTTAATATAAGTATAAAATTGCCAATTCCCGCGCAAGGCATAGCCAACACCGGAGCTCAAATCCAAAGCTTTGGAATTGAGCTCCGACGGCGTATAATCTTTTAAAACAAAATTAGTTTTTAAATCATAATTATACAGCGCGATTTCATTCCGCGGCGGCCCGCTTGATTTCGGCGAGGCAAGCAAATTATTTAAAAAATCATCAATGCTTTTATATTTTTTATTTCTCTGCAAAAGCATAACGCCGTTTTTGTCAATAACATTCCATGCCAAGCTTAACCGGTCTATAATTTTATTATCAATCGGCTTTAAATTGTACCGCCAGATGGTCTTGTCAACCAAAATCCCCGCCTCAATCACGGGCGCATAAATATCCCGAGAGACTAAGTCTCCTATAGGAGGCTTAGTCTCTTTAGGTTGTCTGTATTTCAAAGTAAGTGTTGCTTTATCAAATCTCCTCGGCGTCCGCAAAGAAAAATAAACAGGATCTCCGATTATAACTGAAGCCGCAGAAGCTAAGCTCCTACGATTTGCAGCGGCAAATCGTAGGAGCTTAGCTTCTTTTACTCTCTCTCTGGGTGTCAGCTTGGAAATAAAATAATTCGGTTTGCTAAAATCGTAAACATAACTAATTTCGCCCGTAGGAACTATTCCCATATACAAAAGCCAGCCGACAACGCCCGCCAAAACAACCCATAAGAATATTCTAAGTTTTAAAGCCCACTTTGCCATTCTCCATAGTAAATCACAAAAACAATCATCCTTTTGTCATTCCGAACGAGCCGCGCGAGGAGGAATCCCTTAAAGATTGCGTATGGCAAGGACATTGCGATTTTCACGGATAAGGGATTCCTCTCTTCACTTCGCTTCGTTCGGAATGACAAAAGGCGGGTGTTTTGTAATTTACGCTAATTTATAGTATAATACCAATATAAACATTTTACTTTAATTCAACCAAAAAAACAAATGACGAATAGTTTAAAATTAAATGATTACAAAAAAATCGTCGGGAATGATGTTGTGAATGAAATTCGCGAAAAAGCGAAGAAATTTTCTAAAAAACACATTCTCTGCATCAACTCAACCTATCAAGGCGGCGGCGTTGCCGAGCTTCTGAATACTCTTGTTATCCTGTTTAATAATGTCGGGATAGATGTGGGCTGGAGAATTCTGCACGGCACTCCTTATTTTTTTAATGTAACGAAAAAATTCCATAACGCCTTGCAGGGAGACAAAATAAATTTATCGGAAAAAAAGAAAAAAATATATTACGAAACTAACAGGCGATTTTCAACCTTTACCCATATCAACCACGACCTGGTGATTATTCACGACCCCCAGCCCTTGCCCTTGATTGATTTTTACAAAAAAACCCAGCCGTGGGTCTGGAGATGCCATATTGACTTGTCCGCCGCCAATCCGGAATTATGGAATTACTTGGAAAAATTCATTAAAAAATACGACCATTTTGTCGTTTCCAAAGAAGATTACGAAAAAAATATTTCCATACCCCAAACCGTGATTCACCCGGCAATAGATCCTTTGTCGGCAAAAAATCGCCCTTTGCCCGCGAAATTAATTAATAAATATTTAAAAAAATACGGGATAAATAAAAATATTCCGATTATTTCGCAAATTTCCCGTTTTGACAAATGGAAAGATCCGCTTGGAGTTATCAAAACTTTTGAAATAGCGAGAAAAAAAACAAACTGCCAGCTGGTCTTGCTCGGTTCTCTCGCGACCGATGATCCGGAGGGGATTGCCATATTTAAAGATATTGAAGAAAGCGTGGAAAATTGCAAATACAAAAAAGATATTAAATTAATCTTAGTCAACGACGATATTCTGGTTAACTGCCTGCAAAGGGCATCTTCGGTGGTGATGCAAAAATCATTAAAAGAAGGTTTCGCCCTGACGGTTTCCGAAGCGCTTTATAAAGAAACGCCGGTTATCGCCTCCAACATCGGCGGTATTCCTTTGCAGATCATAAACGGAGAAAACGGCTTTCTGCATGATCCCGACGACTACGAAGGATTTGCCGGCAGCATCGCTCTGCTTCTCGGCGATAAAAAATTACGAACCAAGCTGGGCAGACACGGCAAAGAATACATAAAGAAAAATTTCCTAATAACCCGCCTAATGCTTGATTGGTTGGATTTGTTTGAAGAGTACTTATAAAAGCCCCCTTGATAAAGGGGGTTGGGGGATTTTTAAATCAAATTTACTAATAAAAAAATAGCGGAAAATCCGCTATTTTTTTACTTTAATAATCCCCCCGCCCAATACTTCATCTTTTTTATAAAACACAACACTCTGCCCCGGAGTAATCGCCCTCTGCGGTTCCGCAAATTT
>QIIF01000045.1 GCA_003231075.1 Candidatus Falkowiibacteriota bacterium
GAGATTATTAATAATGCCATTGCCGGAAATGACAGTTTTGTTTTAATGCCTACTGGCGGGGGGAAGTCGCTTTGCTATCAATTGCCGGCGCTTAAACTTGGAGGCATTACTCTTGTTATTTCTCCTTTGATCGCTTTAATGAAAGATCAGGTTGATTCGCTCGCGGCATGCGGCATTAGCGCCGAGTTTATAAATTCTTCGTTATTGCCCGCCCAAATTGACGAAATTTGCGCGCGGACGCGGAATAATGAAGTGAAAATTTTGTATATCGCTCCGGAGAGGTTTGCTGTTGCCGGTTTCCAAGAATTTTTAAAAACCTTGCCAATCGGTTTGATAGCGGTTGACGAGGCGCATTGTATTTCCGAGTGGGGGCATGATTTTCGCCCGGATTACCGCAATTTGAGTTTGCTGAAAGAAATTTTTCCATCGGTTCCGCTTATGGCGCTTACGGCGACTGCCACCCAAAAAGTGCGCGAAGACATATTGGAACAATTGCGTTTAAAAAAATCCAGTGTTTTTATTTCCGGCTTTAACCGCGAAAATTTAAAATTAAGCGTTGTAGAAAAGAAGAACGCTTTTAACAAGCTTGTAAATATTCTGGATAAATACAAAAATGAATCGGTTATAATTTATTGTTTTTCCAGAAAAGAAACCGAGGAAATCGCCGAGAATTTGCGCTTGAACGATTTTAAAGCGCGCGCTTACCACGCCGGACTGGAAAAACAAGAGAGAAAGCTTGTTCAGGATCTCTTTATTAAAGATGAGGTGAATATCATCGTCGCCACCATCGCTTTCGGCATGGGCATAGACAAGCCGGATGTGCGGCTGGTCGTCCATTACACTTATCCGAAAACGCTTGAGGGGTATTATCAGGAAATAGGGCGCGCCGGACGGGACGGTTTGCCGAGCGAGTGCGTTATGTTCTACACTTACGCCGATACCAGAAAGCATGAGTTTTTTATAAACAAAATTGAAGACGGCCGCTTAAGGGAGCGGACGAGCCAAAAACTAAGCGAAGTGTTGAATTACGCCGATCTTACCTCTTGCCGCAAAAAATATCTGCTTAAATATTTCGGCGAAGAATTGGAAGGGGATAATTGTAAGAGTTGCGATATTTGCCTGACGGAAAAGGAGATGTTTGACGCGACCGTTGTTGCCAAAAAAATTCTTTCGGCGGTTGTGCGAACCGGAAACCGTTTTGGCAAAAATTATATTATTGATGTTCTCTCGGGGAAGAAAGTGCAGAAAGTTTTATTAAACAAACATGATCAACTTTCCGTTTTCGGCATAGTTGATGATTTTAGCGAAAGCGAGACAGGGCAAATTATCAAGCAGTTAACGGATTTGAATTATTTAATAAAAAGCCAAGGGCAGTATCCGACGCTCAGCATTACAAGGAAGGGAGCGGATTTTTTACAAGGGAGCGAGAAACTGGAATTGCCTAAAATGCGGCAAGATGATTTTGCCGGCGAAAGTTCCGCGAAGAAAGGCGAGCTTGAATATAATAATGAAATGTTTGAAATTTTAAGGGCGTTAAGGAAGGATATAGCCGTTAAAGCCAATGTCCCGCCGTTTGTAATATTCGGCGACACAACGCTCCGCGAAATGGCCCATTATTTTCCGCGGGATAAAGAAAATTTCGCGTTGCTTTCCGGCGTGGGCGAGAGAAAACTCGCAGAGTTCGGAGATATTTTTTTAACCGCCATTAATGAATTCGCGCGGGAAAATAATATTCCATCGGCTGATATTCCGCGCAAAAGGCAAGGTGAGCGGGTTGTCAGAGTAAAAACGCGCCAGCCGCGATTTTACGCCAGAACAAGGGAATTGCTGGTTAAAAAAATTCCCGTAGACAGAATCGCCAAAGATCAGGGCTTAACGCCGGGCACGATTATTAACCACATAGAAAAATTGATTGACGCGGGAGAAAAATTTGATCTGGATTATTTAAAGCTCCCCAGCGACAGGTTTGGAATAATAAAAGAGGCGTTCCGCGAATGCGGCGATGAAAAACTAAAGCCGGTTTTTGAATACTTGGGTGAAAAGTATGATTATGACGAATTAAAATTGGTTAGAGTTTTGATGAGGGCTTGAAACATGAACGGTCTCAAAAACAATGATAAGAATAAAATTTTGGCTTATAATTTTAATAATTTACCGTTAAGGAATTTGAATATTGGGTAGTAATAACGCGAATTAAATCCCCCCAACCCCCAATATCCGCGGGGGCGTATAAGAGCCCCCGCGGATATTGGGGGTTGGGGGATTATAAATATAATGTGCCGTTATGATTAATTTATTATATTCCGCTGTATATTGATTGTTTAATTGATTCTATTTCTTGTTTTATCCTTTCGTTTTCTTGAAGCTCCCTTAAAATCTTATTACAGGCGTGCATGGCGGTGGTGTGGTCTCTGCCGCCAAGTTCTTGTCCTATGGTGGGGTAAGATGTGTTTAGTTCTTTTCTCATTAAAAACATTGTAATTTGCCTTGGTTTAATAAGCTCCTTGCGGCGGCCCTTGCCGACCACCTCTTTTATATCAACATTATAAAATCGCGAAACGGCTTCAATAATGGCTTTTGGAGATGTTGATCTTGATTGTATGCTTGATAAGATGCTGTTTAAAACGGTTTTAGCGGTGTCTATGGTCGGTTTTGAGTTATTAAATTCATGATAGGCAATTAGGCGGTTTAAGGCGCCTTCTAATTCTCTAATATTATTTTGTACGCTATTGGCGATATAGTTTAAAACTTTGTCATCTAAGGGATAATTTCTTTCTCTGCATTTTGTTTCTAAAATAGCTACTCTTGTTTCAATATTCGGTTGCGTTACATCAGCGATCATTCCCCACTCAAATCGGGAAAGCAGCCGTTTTTCTAAGGCGGGAATGGATTTGGGGGCGCGATCAGATGTAATAACTATTTGTTTATTTATTTGGTGCAGTTCATTAAAGGTGTGAAAAAATTCTTCTTGGGTTCCGTCTTTTCCGGCCATAAATTGAATATCGTCAATCATTAAAAGGTCAGTGTTGCGGTAACGATCTTTAAAGTCTTTTGCTTTTCCGCCGCGGACGGATTGAATGTAGTCATTAGTAAATTTTTCACAAGTGACATATAAAATTTTATTTGTTGTTTTAGACAGTTCATGTCCGATAGCTTGCAGAAGATGTGTTTTACCTAAACCGACTCCTCCGTAAATAAAAAGAGGATTATACGCTTTTCCCGGATTTGCCGCTACCGCTTGGCAGGCGGCGTGCGCTAATTCGTTTCCTTTTCCCACCACAAAACTTTCAAAGGTATAACGAGAATTAAGATTAAAACGGTTGATTGTAATAATATTATTTTCATCCAAGCCGTCCCTCTTTGTTTTTTTTAATAAACTTTCAACCAATCCTTGTTTTTTAATTTCCACATTATAAAAAATTTCTTTTACTTTTTGATTGTTTATGTTTTGTATGGCTTTTAAAATTTCTTTATGGTATTTGTTTTCCAGCCACGCCTTAGTAAATGTGTTAGGAACGCCGATGATGATTTTTTCATTTTCAAACGATGAAATAAAAGTGTGTTTAAACCAAGTGGTAAAATTAGCTTTTGATAAATTAAGCTCAATTTCAC
>QIIF01000003.1 GCA_003231075.1 Candidatus Falkowiibacteriota bacterium
CGCCTGCGTCTATTCCGGCGCTGCCGGAAGCGAGGTGGAAATCTCCGTTGGCGGCGTCAACGAAGGAGACTGTTTGATTGGCGAGGGAATTTGTTCCCGGGGCGGTGGAGTCGGAGGAGATGTTATTAGATGAGTTGGAGGAAAAAGTACCGGTATAGTCGGCGGTAACGCTGTTGACGATTATGTTGTTTACGGATATGACAATAGGAGTGTTGGCGCCAAGTTCAATTCCTTCGTCAGACCCATATATTGTGTTGTTGTAAATATACGCAGTTAGTTTACCGTAGTAGTCATTTAGATATATTCCCTCTGCGCCATATTCACTAAACCCGTAAATTATATTATTCCATATTTTAAGAGTTGATGCATTCTTTGGATTATTAAAAAATATTCCGTCTCCGTAATCGTTATTTCCGACACTTTTTATGATTGAGTTTGACACCGAAAAATCTCCGGCAGAACTTCCGAAATCAATTCCGTCAAGACGATTAACCGCCGAATAAATAACGGATATCTGCAAGCCGTCAATTTTTACATAATTCTCATTAACATCAACGGCGGTGCTGTCCGTTGTTTCTAACCGGTATTTCGTATTGTCCCATTTGCCGTTATGCCTCGCATCCGGGGCGGTATAGATTTTTATGTAGTTAGCAGCTGATGTCGTCCAACCGTCTATGGTGACGGCGGTCGTGTCGGGATTCGTCCAGGGGCCTTCAATGCGGGCGACGGCTATTTCGTTTGAGGCGACGAGATCTCTTTGTTCTCCTGCTTCCCAAGCAGCCAATGATGTATAGCATTTGGCTGTCGGTATTGACTTGAGAGAACAGTCCTTCCGTATAATTGCCGCGGTTTCGGTAGCGGCGGCGGCTGCATGGGCTTGCGGTCTTGCATAACTTAACCATTCCGTATTTGTTAAATCCATTTGATTTAATTCATAAACCGAATACTCGGTTAAAAACCAAGTGACTGATGAAGCGAGTATTACTATTATTATCAAACCGATATTGATTGAATAATTCTTTTTTTTGCGCTTAATTGAGATAAATAAATGCTTCATAAGGATTTTTTAATAGCCCTCTAACAACCGCGCGGTCATCCCAAATAATCTTTTCGCCGCCCGCTACGCAAATCGCCTGTTCGCTGCCCTTGCCGGTTATTAAAACGATATCGTCTTCTTGGGCGAGAATTAACGCCTTTTTAATCGCTTCGCGGCGATCCGTAATTTTAAACAAATCTTTGTCTAATTTTTTCCCTTTATCTAACGCCCCTTCGGCGACTTGGCCAATAATAACCTGGGGATCTTCGTCGTACGGATCTTCATTCGTCACTATGGCAAAATCAGCGTTTTCTCCGGCCAATCCGCCGAGCTTTGGCCTGCGGGCGATATCGCGCCCGCCGCCGGTTGAACCCAAGACATGGATTACTTTTCTGTGCGGAATCAATTTTATTGTTTTATATAATTTTTCCACGGCGTTCGGCTCAAAAGCGTAATCCACAATTACCGTAAACGGCTGGCCCTCGTCTATTTTTTCCAAACGCCCGGCCACCCCTTCAATTTTTTCAAGCCCGTTTTTAATGTCTTTTTCGGAAAACCCTTGCGACAACCCGGCGCATACCGCCGTCATCGCGTTAACGGCATTAAAATCTCCCAAGAGCCGCAACTTAACTTTTGTTTTATTAAACGCGAAAATTACGCTGTCCCTGTTGGCTTCAATGCGCTGATATTTTACTATTTCAAGATTATTCGTATTTTTTATATCAAATTCATTTTTTTCAGTATACGCGAATTTTTGTTCACTCCAAAAATTTAAAAAATAATCGGCGTAATCATCGTCCGCGTTCGCTATTATTGTTTTTTTAACCCTGTTTAAGTCCGTTTTTTTAAGGCCGCTTATTTTTCTATGGACAAATTTTTTATCGTCCGCGTATTTTACGCCGCATCTTTTCAAATGCGCGAATAATTTTCCTTTAGCTTCTTTATAATTTTCAAAACTGCCGTGCGAATCAATATGCTCCGGATAAAGTCCGGTAAAAACCAAAATATCATAATTGATAAACCTGTGCCTGAACTGCCTTATGCCCTCGGATGTCGTTTCCACGATCGCGTATTGGCATTTATGCCTTGCCATCTTTCTTAATATCCTTTGCGTAAAAAAACGCCCCACCATAGTCATTTTTTTATCATTCAGCCATTCCCGCTCCCCGTCGTTAAACATAGCCGTGGAAGTAAAGCCAACCCTATACCCGGCCGCCTCCAATGTCTTGGCGATTAAATAAACACTGGTAGTCTTTCCGGTGGTGCCGGTGACGCCGATGACAATCATTCTCTCGCTTGGCCGTCCGTAAACAACGGCGGACAGCCAGCTTAAGGTGAAATGGTATGCGGGCTGAAGTGCCCTAAATAGCTTAATAGGAATTAACTTTTTTATTTTATTTAATAATCGTTCCATAAATAAATTTTAAAATTACAAACTCAAAGCACCAAATTCCAAATAAATTCAAAATTACAATTTTAAAAACTTGTCTCCAATTTGCTCATTTATCTTCAAAGGAACCGGGAACTTAAAACTATTTTTAACTTTGAATTTTGAATTTGTAATTTATTTGGGATTTGTGATTTTGGATTTTTAATTTTATTCAAAATGTCCTTCTAACTCTCCTCACCATCTTATAAATATTATACCAAGAAGAATCAAAAATCAAATCAAAAGTCCCCGGATAATTTACCGCTCTGCCGCCAAATCCTCTTTTAAATCTCGTCACTCCCGGCCATTTTTTTTCGTCTATGCCGTAAAAATCGTAATATTTGCAGCCAACTTGCTTCCCTAATTTTATCGCATGCCATTGCAGTAAATACGGCGCCATAACATTGCGATGATCCGCGCCGGACGCGCCATGCATATAAACCGCGGTATCGCCGAAAAATGAAACAATATTGGCGGCAATCGGCTTTTTCTTGTATTCGGCGATAAATAATTTTATCACCAGAGAGTTGCCCCCTTGATAAAGGGGGTTGGGGGGATTTAATTCGCGAGCGCGCAGACCTTCGGGGTCTGCCAGCATCGCCTCGTAATAATCTCTGCCATGGACGCGGAAATTATCCCTCTCGCTTGTTTCCCCCATCAGCCGCCAAAAATCCTCAAAGCGATCCAATCCGGCGTCAATTATTTTCACTCCTTTCTTTTCCGCCAACCGAACATTATATCTGGTTTTCTGGCGCATATTTTTCAACAGCTCTTTTTCCGGCTTAGATAGATTCAATATCAAAGTTTTGCTTGGCTGGACATCAAGAGTCTTTCGGATGTCGGATTTCGGATGTCGGATTTCGGATGTCGGATTTCGGATGTCGGATTTCGGATGTCGGATATCGGATGTCGGATTTCGGATGTCGGATGTCGGGTCAAATCTTAAAAACATAACTCCCTCATCTCTGGCTATCTTTTTTATTTCATCAAATAACAAATCCGATATCCGATATCCGATATCCGATATCCGAACTACCGGTCCTCTCGGGCAATAAAAATAACTCTTCCCCATCGGCAACTGTTTTTTAATGATAGCCGCCGCCGCAACCAATTTCCCGCCATCCATTACGCCCAGCCGCCAAACATCCCCGCTTACTTTCTTGTGAAACTCCCCCCACTCCCAAGACTGCAAAAACTGGCTATGCTTTTGCGCGCCCACAAAATCGTTATATTGTTTTTTATCAGTAATGTTAACTACTTGCATATATTTGATAGCCCCCTTGATAAAGGGGGTTGGGGGATTTTTAATAACTCCCCTCTTTAGTAAAGAGGGGTTGGGGGGATTTTTAATTTTCAATTTCTAATTTTCAATTTTCAAACAATTTTCAATTACTAATTAATTAAAAATTGAAAATTATTACTTGTTTAAAAATTAGAAATTGAAAATTGAAAATTCCGCCATCGCTATTGCATTATTTCATAATTAGTGTATAATAAAATTATTAAATCCAAATAAAGGAGGTGATTTTTTTGAAAAGGACTAGAATTCTTTATGTAAAGCCGGCTATACTTACCGGTGCCTACTAGCAATCGACTGAGGCTCCCATCCAATTAGGCTGTTGCGTACGCACATCCCAAATTAAACTAATTGGAAACGGGCACCTGGGTCCTGCGCTTATATCTGGAATTTAAATCAGATACAAAAGCGCGGGACCCTTTTAAATTTATAAAAACAATTCACATCCACGGAAATCTTTCTACTACAGTATACTTGACTAAAATCATTAACATGTTATAGTTCTAACAACAATGTTCTTTCTAAGGGGAGATCAGGAGCTACTGCTGGGAGTACGCCCTCATGTATACATCCCCAAGATCTTTTATAATATAAAGTGACTTTTCCGGTCAGTAATGCACAAAAACTATATTGTGTATCCTGACCGAGGCATTATAGCCACAAGTCATTTTTACAGAGATTCGTCTCTGTTTCATATAAATTTTATAAGACCATCTTTGCTGGATGGTTCTTTTTTTTATAAATAATTTATATTATAAGAATTAAACAATAAAGCAATGAAACCATA
>QIIF01000086.1 GCA_003231075.1 Candidatus Falkowiibacteriota bacterium
AAATTCAGTAATGCTAAATATGTAAAAATATTTTTATAATTTTTAAATTTGGAATTAGACATTTTATTAGAAATTAGAAATTATAATTTAGAAATTTTTATGTTATGGATATAAGCATCGTTATAGTAAATTATAAGAACAAAGAAAAAGTTGTTAGTTGTATAAAGTCAATAAAAGAATCTGATTTTGAAAAATCCCCACAGCCCCCATTTGCTAAAGGGGGGAATATTAGTTATGAGATTATCGTAGTTGATAATAATTCAAGAGATGGCATAATTGTTGATGTTCAAAAAAGATTTAAAGATGTTGGTTTTATACAAAGCAATAGAAATTTAGGCATGGGCGGAGGAAATAATTTGGGCATTGAGCAGTCAAGGGGGGAGTACGCGTTAATTTTAAATCCTGACACGATAGTTAAAAAAAACGCGATTAAAAAGATGTATGAATTTTTAGAAAAGAATAATGATGTCGGCATAGTCGGACCAAAATTAGTTTATCCTGACGGTCGGCTGCAGTATTCGTGTTTTAGGAATTGGAAATTTTTAACTCCGTTGTATAGAAGAACATTTCTGGGAAAAATAAATAAGAAACATTTAGATAATTTTTTAATGAAGGACTACGATCATAAATCAGTAAGAGAAGTTGATTGGCTTATGGGTTCCTGCTTGTTAATTAGGAAAGATATTCTAAATAAAATAGGGCTGTTTGATAAAAGATTTTTTATGTATTTTGAGGATACCGACTTATGCGCAAGGGTTTGGCGAGCCGGTTATAAAGTTGTTTATTTTCCGGACGCCGTTGTTGTTCATGATCATATCAGGGCTAGCGCTGAAAAACTATGGTATTTAGCGCCCTTTTTAAATAAATTATCGCGGATACATATCGCTTCATGGTTAAAGTATTTTATTAAATGGAGCGGAGTTAAAAATAAAAAGTTATAAAGTTTATAAAGTTAACATTATGGAAAATATTAAAATTAAAAAAGTTATTTTGCCTGTTGCCGGGTTCGGCACGAGATTTTTGCCGGCGACGAAGGCGCAGCCCAAAGAGATGCTGCCGGTGGTGGATAAGCCGGCGATTCAGTATTTGGTTGAAGAGGCGGTGGCGGCGGGAATTGAAGAGGTTATTTTCGTTACCGGGCGGGGCAAAAGGTCAATTGAAGACCATTTTGATTATTCTTTTGAGTTGGAGCATACCTTGGTGGAAAAACACAAGCACGAATTATTAAAAGAGGTAAGGAAAATAAGCGAGTTGGCTAAATTTTCTTATGTGCGCCAGCAAAAACCTTTAGGAGACGGGCACGCGATAGCGTGCGCGTCGCATTTAATCGGAAGCGAGCCGGCATTGGTTATGTATGGAGATAGTTTATATGACGCGGAAATCCCGCCGGCGAAACAGCTGATAGATGTGTTTGATAAATATAATGATCCGATAGTCGGATTGGCGGCGGTTCCGAAAGATGAAGTGGATAAGTTCGGGGTGATTGGCGGCGTTGATCTGGGAGAAGGCGTTTATGAAATAAAGGAGGTGGTGGAAAAGCCGAAACCGGAAAAAGCTCCGTCCAATTTGGCGGCGGTGGGAAAATATATAATTACGCCCGAGGTTATCGCGATAATAAATAATATGAATTTTGACAAGACGGGAGAAATCAGGCTGGCTGACGCCCTTGATATAATGATTAAAAATAACAGGGCTGTTTACGGCAAAAAATTGGAAGGGGAGTGGCTTGACACCGGAGACAAGTTTAACTTTATTAAAGCTACGATAAAATTGGGGTTGAAAAACAGAGAAACAGGGGATAAACTGCGGCAGTATTTAAAGACACTTTAGTGGGAGGTTGGATATTAAGTCTCGTTGGCTCTATGTTGCACATGGAGATATTAATAGGAAAAAAATTTAAAATTCAAAGCACTAAATCCTAAATAAATTATAATAACCAAAATTCAAAATAACTAAACTATTCTCTTTCGTTTTTATAAGTATGTTTTTATCATTACTCCCGTTTGGAATTATTTGTTTAAATGCTTTATGTTTTGAATTTTGATATTTGAATTTTGTCCGCCAGCTGGCGGATTAGGATTTATAATTTAGGATTTATAATTTGAAAGCTATAACAGCTCCATGCGCGGCACGGAGCTGTTATAATTTTGGCTGTTAAAATTTATGAGTATTGCGTTATTTACGGTTTTACTTCAATCCATGTCGGTAAAGAGGGGCATGGGTATAAATCGTTTATAGTGTTTGAGGTTGAATTTTGCGATTGGGCGACAACATAATAATCATACTTATAGTCTGATATAATATCGTTGTCCGTATAAGAATTTGGAGAAGATGGCGCCACAGTCGCTATTTGTGTGAATGTTCCGCTGTTATTTGTATCTTTCCATAGCTCATAGTCAGTAACATTATTATTGTCTCCGTATGTCCATGTTAAAGTGACTGCATCGCAATTCGCGTCCGCGTTGTCAGCGGTTAAAACTGGCGGACAATATACCGTGGTTCCGGATACTCCTCCGCTGCTCGGCTCCCAAATTGAATTAGTCACCGCTCCCAGCGCTTTAACCCTGAAATCGTATGTTGTATTTTCCGGCATCGCGCCGAGACATTGTACCACGGAAACACCGACGCTGCAGAAAAGATTCCAATTTAATCCGCCATCATTAGTATAATCAGCTTCAAATCCGGTTTCATTATTGGAATTGTCAGTCCAGTTTAATTGCATGGTGTTGCAATTTATTGGGGTTGTAGTTAAATTTGATGGCGGATCAGGAGGAATATCAACAAAAACTTTATAATTTGAAGTGGCGCAAACGCCGGTGTCGGCGCAATTAAAACTAATCCAGCCGATTCCGGTTTTGTATTCGCATGTGCCGCCGGTACAATTAGCGTCGCTAACGCAATCAGCTAAGTCATTGCTTCCGCCAACACATATTCCGCTTGAGTTCCATGCCCAACCGGAAAAATTGTTCGTAGTGAGTGATACGCTGACACCGGAGCCATTCCATACGCTTACGGAATCGTCTCTCATTTTTATCCATCCGTCATCGCCTAAAGATAAAATTTTAGCCCATCCGTAAACATACCCATTAGTTGAATTATAACATGCCGTGCAATTATCGGTTATATCGTCGCAGCTTGTCGGCACATCGCAGTTGGCGCTGAAAGCGTAATTATCCGGAGGAGCGCTTCCTTCTTGAAAGCTGATCCATCCGATATTTGAGCTCCAAGCATATCCGGAAAAATTACCGGTTGTTTGGTAGGCGATGTTAACGCCGTAGTTGTATGTTGGGGTAGTGGAATTATCTCCGCCGCACCCTAAAACAATTGCGTCAGTGTCAATGTAGCCGTTATTATTAGTATCGCAATCGGAAGAATTAAAGCTAATCCAGCCGATATTTTCGCTCCAAGCGAATCCGGTGACATTTTCTCCTGTTCCGGCAAGGACTATATTTTTGTTTTTAAAATTTAAATATATAAAACCGGCTGTGATTAAAATAGGTATTATAAAAACAGATAAAGCGATTATTAATGTTTTAAATTTTAAATATTTTTTCATAG
>QIIF01000015.1 GCA_003231075.1 Candidatus Falkowiibacteriota bacterium
TTACTATTATTAATACTACATTAAGAATTTAATTTTCGCAAGCCCGCCTTTTCCACTATTTATCCACTTTTACGCAAATTTAACGAAACCCTTGCAAAAATATTATAATTTTGTTATTATAAAAAAAGTTAGTTAAGGCAATAAAGCACTATAAACTTTTAACTTGATAAACTTGATGAACTTTCACACTAAAATACGCGCCTATAGCTCAGCTGGTAGAGCAGCTCCCTTTTAAGGAGAAGGTCCAAGGTTCAAATCCTTGTGGGCGCACAATCTCTTAGTTTCCTCCCATGTTAAAGCAGAGGGGAAAGCCGGATGGTAATCCGCAAGGGCATACCCTCTGAAGTTTTAGCGTAAGAAGGCCGAGGTAGCTCAACGGTAGAGCAGTAGTTTTGTAAACTATTGGTTGGGGGTTCGATTCCTCTCCTCGGCTCAAATATAAAAGACGCTTTGCGGCGTTTTTTTAAGTCGGATATTAATTTTAAAATATATACGCTTTTGGGTGTATAAATTTATATAATTCAAACAGTTTAAAGGGGAAGTTGATGTCATCCGGTTTTGTTTGCGCGGACGATGGAGCTAATGATAAGTTCCAGTTAAGGAATTTGAATATAAATCACCCCAACCCCCAATATCCGCGGGGGCGTATAAGAGCCCTCTTGATAAAGGGGGTTGGGGGATTATAAATATAATGCGCCGTTAGGCTTAATTTACATTATTTTAAAGTTTTTTTAGTTTTGGTTCTATCCGTTTTAACATCACCGCGTTTGTCGCTACAATAATGGATGAAGCCGACATTAAAAGCGCTGATATTTCCGGCCTCAAAGACCAGCCTAAAGAATTATAAAACAGTCCGGCAGCCACGGGGATCGCGGCTACATTATATATGGCGGCCCAAAAGAGATTTTGTTTCATTTTTACGACAGTCGCTTTTGAAAGCATAATTGCCTTCAATATATCCGCCGGATCAGATTTCATTAGAACAATATCAGCCGTTTCAATAGCCACATCCGTGCCGGCGCCAATCGCTATGCCGATGTCAGCTTGCGCCAGAGCGGGAGCATCATTAATTCCGTCTCCAACCATTGCCGTAAATTTTCCTTCTTTTTGCATTTTTTTTACATAATCTGCCTTTTCGGAGGGCAATACATTGGCGAAGATTCTTGTTATTCCCACTTCTTTGGCGACAATTTCCGCTATTTGGCCATGGTCGCCCGTAATCATCGCGGTTTCAATTCCAAGTTTTTTAAATTCTTCAATGGCGTTTTTCGCCGTTTTTTTAATTTCATCGGAAACAGAAAGTACTCCTATGGCCTTTCCATTTAATGAAACCAGGCTGACGGTTTTTCCTCCTTCAAGCAGTTTGTCCGCCGCGTTTTTTATCGGAGAAATATCAATTTTTTCTTTTTCTAAAAATCGCATAGTCCCGACCAAAACAGGTTTGCCCTCAACAATCGCTTTTACGCCGAATCCGCCGACGGCTTCAAATTCTTTAATATCGCTCGGCAGAGCGATTTCGCGTTTTTTAATTTCGGTAATAATAGCTTCGCTGAATGGATGTCCGGAAAGTTTTTGTGCGCCGCCGGAATAATAAAGCAAATCGTGTTCAGTGATGCCGTCAGCGGCTATGACGCTGTCAATAACTGGGCGTCCCTCTGTTAATGTTCCGGTTTTATCCAAAAGAATAGCTTGTATTTTTGAGGCCCGTTCAAGCGTCGCCGCGTCTTTTATCAAAATATTATGCCGCGCGCCTATGCCTGTGCCTACCGCTACCGCCGTGGGAGTAGCCAGACCGAGAGCGTCAGGACAGGCAATTACAATCGCGGAAATGGCAAAAGTCAAGGCGGTAATCATTGTCGCTCCGGCTACAAAATACCAACCAAAAAAAGTGGCAATACCGGCGCCTACCGCCAAAATTACCAAGTAAGCAGCCGCTTTATCGGCGACGCGCTGACCGGGAGCTTTTGAGTTTTGCGCTTTTTCCACCATTTTTATAATTTGCGCCAAAGCGGTATCGCTTCCGATTTGTGTCACTATAAATTCCACTGATCCGGTTTTATTGATAGATCCGCCGATTACTTTGCCGCCATTTTTTTTAAATACCGGCATTGATTCTCCTGTTACCAAAGATTCATCAATAGAGCTTTCTCCTTTCGTAATTTTGCCGTCAACAGGTATTTTATCTCCCGGTTTTACCAATACAGTATCATTTAACTGTATTTCGCTTGTTAAAATTTCAACTTCCTTGCCTTGGCGCATAACAATTGCCTTAGGAGGAACTAAGTCAAATAAAGCGCGCAGCGAATCGGATGTTCCGCGTCTTGATTTCATTTCCATCCAATGCCCGAATAAAACAAATGTTACCAGCATAGCCGCCGCTTCAAAAAATGTTTCACCGCCGATAAATAAAGTTATTGACACACTGAACAGATATGCCGCCAAAACGCCGACAGCGATTAAGACGGACATGTTAAGGGTTTTATTTTTTAAAGAACGGTAAGCACCGACAATAAAAATTGATCCGGTCCAGAAAACTATTGGTGTTGATAGAATAAGCAATAGCCAATTAACCGAGATAAAACCCGGAGGCGGTATTTTGAAAAATTTCATTGCCAGCGGAGAGTATAAAAAAATCGGAATGCTTAAAATTAAAGCAATCCAAAATCTTTTTTTCATATCCTTCTCCATCTCTTTTGCCATTTGCGGATTATTCATCGCCGCTTCGTGGTCCGTATGGCTCATTTTTTTCATATTATGGCCATTATCGCCGTCCTTGCCGTTTTTATCGTGTTCATCATGTTCTTTGCGCTTTAATTTTTTATTTAAGTTATATTCATATTGTTTTGCTTCTATTCCTGATCCGCAAGTGACTGATAATCGTTCGCTTCCGCACGACAAGCATTCTTTGCCGCAAGAATAATTTGACGAATGATGGTTTTTTAATGATGTGGAGTGTTTGTTCATATTTATAAATATTATCAAGTTAGGCATAATATCGCGTTTACGCGCGTTGCCAAACTATTTAAAATTTTAAACTTCGGCGGACAGCCTGTTATTTTATAGTTAATTTGATTTAGTTTTGTTTTTCATGTCCAAAGAATATCCCGCTTTTTGCCATCCAATCATTCCGCCGGAAAGGTTAAATACATTTGTATATCCCAAATTAGCCAATTCTTTTGACGCCAATCCGCTCATTCTGCCGCTTCGGCAGTAAACAACAATTTTCGCGTTTTTATTTTTTGGCAGCTTATTAAGATTATTTTCTATTTTATCAAATGAAATAAAATCGTCTGTGCCGGGGATTTCCCCAATATATGGAGGGTGGACATTAACAAGAAAAAAATCTTTATTATTAAGCATTGCGGATAATTCGTCCGCGGTGATGTTTTTGACGGCCGCTTTTTCTTTTGGCGCAATATTTTGCCTGTTTATCATAGTATTATGAAGGCGAAAGAAAATTATTCCCGCGCCGATAATTAAAATTATTATTATCGCGGCATTAATTATTTTTTTATT
>QIIF01000079.1 GCA_003231075.1 Candidatus Falkowiibacteriota bacterium
AAGTTCAAACAAAACTTGTCTGCCGGAAGTTTTGGGAGAGGCGGCGATTTATTTTAACCCGGAAAATGAAAAAGAAACGCGGACGCAAATAGAGAGAATTATAAAAGAC
Source organism: Candidatus Falkowiibacteriota bacterium (assembly GCA_003231075.1). Lineage (GTDB taxonomy): Bacteria > Patescibacteriota > Patescibacteriia > Patescibacteriales > SZUA-104 > SZUA-104. The sequence continues at coordinate 110 of QIIF01000079.1, forward strand.
AAAAATTTGCGCGCGGATTTAATTAAAAAGGGCTATGAGCAAGTTAAAAAATACAGCTGGAAAGAATGCGCGAGAGAGACTTTGGGGGTTTATAGAGATGTTTTAAAATAAAAAAAGCCAATTTTCCTTAGAAAAGTGGCTTAATATCTATTTTTAGTCGGAAGTTCTTTGACTTCCATTTTATATTTTTTTAAAAAATCAAGCAATTGTTTCGCCATTTTATCTTTCATAGCGAAGTAGGTTATTTTTTTTCCAGCCTTAATCGCCTCGGAAGCGGTTTCAATTGAGTGCTTATCGTGTGTTAGAATAACGATGTCGGTAATTTCATCGTATTCCAAAAAACTCGCGGTTATTAATTGTATCCGAGAATCAACTTTATCTTCTCGTTTATCCGAGTCGCTCAGTCTGTCTGTTTTTTGGCATATTATAATCTCGTACCCTAGATTATTAATATTTTCAAGGCCATAGTAAGACTCAAACGGTATAAAAAGGAAAGCGTGTTTCACTTTCCCGAGTTTAATCAGCTCAAGCATTAATCCGGCAAAATCAAACGCCATTTCCTTGTCTCGCAATTGGCTATCAATATTGTCGTAGTCAATTAACACCAAAAATTTTCTTTTAGAGGAAAGGGGCTGAGATTTTGCCTCAGCCCCGGTTATGTTACTTAGCATTTTGCGAATTTGCGTAGCCGATAGCGGCGGATACGCGTCTGCATACAAGGAGAGTGAACTCTCTTAATTTTTCCCTGATTTTATCAACCGGAATATCTTTATTTTTCCGGTAATAATGCAGGGTTTTTAGGGCTACCCAAGTGCCCTTGTTTTTGGCGAATGATGCCATGGAGCCGGCGCCGTCAATCGGCTCTATAACCCAAAATGGGTCTATGTTTTTTTTATTCTCATTAAGGTCGTAAATCTTAATGAGACCGGCGCCGTCTTTTCCGAGTTTCTTCCCGTTCACTTCTTTCCCGGGCAGGAACAAAACATAAGTCCCTTTCACGCCCTTAAGGATGGAGAGCGCGGGGTGCTCGGATTTTCTTGATAAAATTGCGGCTATTTTTTTTTCATCCTCTTTCGCCGCAAATTCCTTTCGTTGCGCCCGATAAGCGGTGTAGCGCTTTATCATGCCTTTCACCGCTGAAAACAACACCTTGTCGGCGGGCGAGATTTCGCCCTCTCTGCCCGGCATCTCTGACGGAATATGGACAAATTGGTGCATTTTGCCCGCATCGTCATAGAAAAAACAATGCCATTGCGGTCGGAGCAATTTATATTCAGCAATTTCGGCAGTTGTTGGCACTCTGCCCCTGCGGTGAATAGTTAAGATGTTTTCACCGGGCAAAATAGGCGTAATAACACAACCGCCGTTAATAATTAGATAGAAAATTTCAAAAACTTCTCTATCCTTGGTCGGGTCGGTCATATTTATCCGACAAAGCAACACGTTAAAACAAAACTGTTCCACTATTTGCGGGTCAGTTTCCTTTTTCTTTCTCATCTCGGTTATTATGCCGAGATTCGCTTTTTGGAGCGCGATGTACCTGTTCCATACTCCGCCAAGCTCAAGATCTTCCTGCGACAGAGCGGAAAGCTTTTTTAATTCCAGATAGCGCTTATAGTAATCCTGCGCGCGCTGGAATACCTCCTCCTTTTTTTTACGAGCTTTTTCTTTGATTTTTTCAATGTCAACCTCCCTTGCCGATTCAATATCGGTTTTCATCCAATTAATATTTCCGTCGTCGGTGGTTGGTGTGGCGTCTGGTTTTTTGCCATTCCCGTTTCCGCCGTTATTAGCCATCTTTTCCTGTAAACTTTTTAACACTTTGTTGTCTCCTAGCTTCATTTCAAACCTCCATTTTTTAAAAAAATTTACATTAGATGAAGCAAAAATTAACTTAACCTCCTTGATTTGTTAATGTGCAAAATGATATTTAAAATACAAAGTATTATTAAATATCTTCAAAGCACAATACCTTAATTTTGAAAATTTGTCAATCGTGTAGTTATTATGTTATAGTATGTTTAGAATTGATGTTTCGTTTATTTGTAGATATATAAAACTTATAGCATTATGAAAGTAGCGTTAATACATGATCATCTCGCTCAGGACGGCGGGGCGGAAAAGGTTTTGAAGGCGCTGGCGGATATGTTTCCGGACGCGCCTATTTATACCTTGCTTTACGACAAAAAAAACGCTGATAAGCATTTTAAGAATAGGAGGATTGAGACTTCGGTAATTCAAAGCTTGCCCGGCGGTATAAAACATTATCAATGGTATATGCCGTTTATGCCGATGGCGGTGGAGTTTTTTGATTTGAAAAATTATGATTTGGTTATTTCCGATGCCAGCGCGTTCGCCAAGGGAGTAATAACCGCTCCGGATACTTTGCACATTTGTTATTGCCATACTCCGACAAGATATTTATGGAGCGATACGCATGAATATATCAACGCGCTCAAGTATAATAAGTATTTCAAAAAAATTATTTCATTGGTTTTGAATTATGTCCGCGTTTGGGATAGAGCCGCCGCGGACAGGGTTGATAAGTATATAGCGAATTCAAAAACAGTGAAAAGAAGGATTAGCAAGTATTATAAAGCCGATTCAACCGTAATTTATCCTCCGGTGGATATAGATAAGTTTAGTATTAATGAAAATCCCCCCAACCCCCTTTATCAAGGGGGCGTTAATAATGAAAATCCCCCAACCCCCTTTATTAAGGGGGCTATTAAAAATGCCTCCCTTCAAAAGGGGGGCGAGGGAGGTTATTTTTTAATAGGCGGGAGGTTGGCTCCGTATAAGAGGGTTGATATTGTGATTGGAGCGTTTAAAAAATTAGGCAAGAAATTAAAAATATTCGGCGACGGTGTTGATATGGAGCGGCTTAAAAAAATCGCCGGCGATGACAAAAATATTGAATTTCTGGGCAGAGTAAGCGACGAGGAAATGGCGGATCTTTACAGAAAATGCCAAGCCTTTATTAATCCGCAAGAAGAAGATTTCGGCATAACCGTCGTTGAGGCCATGGCTTCCGGCCGTCCCGTCATCGCTTTTAAAAAAGGCGGAGCCGTTGAAACAATCATTGAAGGAAAAACTGGAATATTTTTTAATAAACAAACTCCGGAAAGTTTAGTTGAAGCGGTTAGTAAATTTGACAGTAATAATTTCAACTCCAATGAAATCCGCGCGCGCGCGGAGCAGTATGGGGTTGATAGGTTTAAGGAGGAGATTAAGAAGTTTATTGATGTTGAGTATAAGAAATTTAAAGAAGGATAAAAAATAATAAAAATACTCTTCTGTCATTCCTGCCAGCGAGCAGGAATCCAGGAGTGAGCCGTAAGAATGAGAATTATAAACAACGGCCTGTAGTGATAATAATC
>QIIF01000116.1 GCA_003231075.1 Candidatus Falkowiibacteriota bacterium
TGTATGAACGATCCACGGGCAAGGAGACCGATATAGTAACAAAAGAAATGTATTCTTTTATGGATAAAAACGGAGAAAAAGTGGCTCTTAGGCCGGAAGCTACTCCCAGTTTAGTGCGAACTTATATTGAACATGGTATGTTTAATTTGCCGCAACCGGTAAAAATGTTTTGGATGGGGCCTCTTTTTCGCCACGAAAAACCGCAATCGGGGAGATTAAGGCAACACACTCAATTTGATTTGGAAATATTCGGTGAAGAAAGTCCGGTAGCCGATGTCCAGCTTATTTTAATCGGTTATAATTTTTTTCGGGAATTGCAAATTAACATTCAAATTCAAATTAACAGCATCGGCTGTAATGATTGCCGTAAAGAGTATTTGAGTAAATTATTGGAATTTTATAAAGAAAGAGGCAAGAGAAGCAAATTGTGCGATAATTGTAAAAAGAGATTGGCAAAAAATCCTTTGCGTCTTTTGGATTGCAAGGAGGAAAAATGCGTGGAAATTAGGGCGGACGCTCCGCAAATAATTGATTCATTGTGCGATGATTGCCGTAATCATTTTGTTAAAGTTTTGGAATATCTTGACGAAATGGATGTGCCGTATAATTTAAATCCATTTTTAGTCAGGGGGCTGGATTATTATAATAGAACCGTATTTGAATTTTGCCCCGAAGAAAATGAATTGGCGCCGGCGGCAAGACAGTCTTCTTTAGGCGGAGGCGGCCGCTATGACAGTTTAGTGGAAAGTATGGGCGGACGGCCTACCGCGTCATGCGGATTTGGCATTGGGATTGAAAGGGTAATTTTGAAAATTAAAGAAAAAAATATTCCGCTCAAAAAAGACGCGGAAGATTATATTTTTTTAGCGCAATTAGGAGAGCAAGCCAAAAGAAAAGCGTTTACACTGTTTGAGGAATTGCGGCGAGCAGGATTTAACATCAGGCAGGCGTTTACCAAAGACAGTTTAAGGGCGCAGCTGGAAGAAGCTGATCGCATAGGCGCTAAGTTCAGTTTAATTTTAGGACAGAAAGAAATAATTGACGGAACAATATTGATTAGAGATATGGAGTCAGGCATTCAGGAAATAATTGATTATAAAAAAATAATAAGTGTGATTAAAAAAAAGTTGAGTAATGGAGAAAAATAATAATTTATAACTCATAACTCATAACTCATAACTCATAACTCATAATTTGTAATTTGAAATTTGTAATTGGGAGAATATTTAGCGCGCTAAATTGCCAGTTGCTAATTTCAAGCTACTAACATCTAGAAAGGAAGGTGTCTTAAATGGTGGAATCAAGAAGAAAAAAAGGCGAGAACTTTGAAGTTTTTTTGCGAAAGTTCAATAAAAGGCTGCAACAGAGCGGTAAGCTGTATGAAGTTCGCCAGCGTAAGTTTTTGTCGTCCAAGCCGAATAAATCCGCGCAAAAACAGCGCGCTTTAGTGGGCAGAAAGCTAAGGTCAGAGAAAGAATATTTGCGAAAAATCGGAAAACTCGTGGAAGAACCGAGAAGAAGATGGTAATTAGCAATTAGTTTCTTGGGGATTAGTATATTGGATATTTTTGTTTTTTGGAGGCAATTCTATCACCAAGCAACTAAGCCCTGATTTGTATGCCAAGTTTAAAAGAACAAATAGATAATGATTTAAAACAGGCGATGAGGAATAAAGAGGCGGAAACGCTTTCTGTTTTAAGAATGCTTTTGAGCGCCGTTAAAGACCGCGAGATTTCTTTGCGGAGCGGTGAAGATGTCAGTTTATCCGATGAGCAGGTTTTAGAAGTATTATCAAGTGAAGCAAAAAAACGGAAAGATTCCATATCCGCTTATGAGCGGGGCGGACGCGCCGACTTGGCGGAAAAAGAAAAAAATGAAATAAAAATTTTAGAGAAATATTTGCCGGAACAAATGAGTGATGAAGAGTTGAAAAATATAGTGAAAGAAGTCGTAGAGACGCATAGCGGCGCGTCTCTACGGGATTTCGGCAAAATAATGGGAGCCGTTATGCCGCGCGTCAAAGGCAAGGCGGACGGAAATAAAGTTGGCGAGGCGGTTAAAAAGGCTTTATCTTAATTTTATTAACCGCTAAGGGTTAATATTAGTATGAAATGAGTGCGGTTAAATCAATAAAATTCCAAATAATAAGCACCAAATTCCAAATAAATTCTAAATTCAAAATATCAAATCCAAAATTTTAATTGTGTAATATCGCGTAATATTAATTTTAATAAAATATTTTGAATTTTGGATTTATTATTTTGAATTTATTTGGAATTTGTTATTTGGAATTTGTAATTTATGCCAAAGACGCTCTCATTTCATTTCAATATTAACCGCTAAGCTTCAAATGTGCTGTTAGTTCTAATATGTTATGAATCTTATCTCATGGAATGTAAATGGAATAAGGGCTGTTTTGAAAAAAGGTTTTTTTGATTTTTTGCAAAAAGAAAAACCGGATATTCTGGCTTTACAAGAAATAAAGATTTGCGAGAAAGCGCGCGCGAAAGAAAAATTCGCTTTTGACGGCTACGAAATATTTTGGAATTCAGCCGAACGGCCCGGTTACAGCGGCACGGCGGCGCTTGTAGTAAGTTCAAAAGTTAAAAGTTGTAAAGTTCATAAAGTTTTTTCAGGAATCGGCATAAAGAAATTTGATAAAGAGGGAAGAGTGCAGACGCTTGAATTTGATAAATTTTATTTTGTAAACGCGTATTTTCCCAATGCCAACCATGAGTTGTCGCGCTTGAATTTTAAATTGGAATTTAATAACGCTTTATTAAAATACCTTAAAAAGTTAGAAAGAAAAAAACCGATTATAATTTGCGGTGATTTTAATGTGGCGCGCGAGGAAATTGATTTGGCTCGGCCAAAAGATAATATCGGCAATCCCGGATTTACCGATGAAGAAAGAGAATGGGCCGATAAATTTATTAAAGCCGGATTTGTAGATACTTTTAGGCAAGCGCATAAAGACAAAATCCAATATTCATGGTGGAGTTATCGGTTTGGCGCTCGCGCGAGAAATGTCGGTTGGCGTATTGATTATTTTTTTATTTCCGCCAAATTATTCAAGTATGTAAAAAAAGCGTACATTTTAGATAAAATCACCGGCTCCGACCATTGCCCGGTCGGGATAGAAATAAAAATATAAATTACTGTGAATTACGAAATGCCCTATATTTTGTCATCCTGACCCGCCAGCCGGCGGGGAAGGATCTATAATACATGATATTTGCAAATATTCGCGTATTATAGATCTTTCACTTCGCTTCGCTCCGTTCAAGATGACAAAAAAATGGCGTTTTGTAATTCAAAGGTAAATTCAAAAGGGAGTATTCGGGACTCTGTAACTATACCGAAATGTTCCTTTTTTTGTTTACTTTTTTTAATGTTTTTGATATGATGTATCTACAAATTATAAATTTTCTTGAATTATGAAACACCTCCTCTGTTTTGTCGTCATAGACAAAGTCCCGTTAAGTGAT
>QIIF01000097.1 GCA_003231075.1 Candidatus Falkowiibacteriota bacterium
ATAAACTAATATTTTATTTTTTTCTTCATTTTTTTCAAATTTACTTACCTCCAAATACCAATCAGCAAAATCATTCCATGTAAAATCCCTTAGTTTTTCACCTGCCTGCGAAAAACTGTAATTATTTAAATCGTCCGTAACCTCATTAATTAAATTTCCCATTTTTTCCAAAATCCACTTATCCGCTTCCGTTAGTTTTTTATTATTAAATTCGTAATTCGTAATTCGTAATTCGTAATTCGTAATTATATAACGAGAGATGTTCCAAAGCTTATTCGTAAAATTCCTATACCCCGCCACTTTTTCCTCGGATAAATTCATATCATTGCCCGGAGCCGCGCCGATAACCATGGAAAGGCGCGTGGCATCCGTGCCGTATTTCTTAATCATATCCAAGGGATCAATTACATTGCCTATGGACTTGCTCATTTTCTTGCCTTTTTCGTCGCGCACCAGTCCGTGCAGATACACATCTTGAAACGGAATATCACCGACCGCGTAGGTGGTCATAATAATCATGCGAGCCACCCAGAAAAATAAAATATCATAACCGGTTTCCAAAACGGAAGTCGGATGAAAATTTTTAAAATCTTCCGAATCTATAACCAACTTGCCATCTTTAATCTTAATCTGTTCCGGTTTTTGAGCAAGAGTAGAAAAAGTCCAAAGCCCCGAAGAAAACCAAGTATCTAATGTGTCCGGATCTTGTTCTAGTTCTGAAGAACTGCAATTTGGACACGATTTAGGTTGCTCAACAGATATTATTGGCGGACAATCCGGCACCGAATTTTGTCCGCCAGCCGGCGGATTGAATTTTGAATTTTGAATTTGTTTAGAATTTGTTATTTGGGATTTGGAATTTTCCCGTTTACAGTAGTAAACGGGTATTTGGTGCCCAAACCAAATCTGCCGGCTAATACACCAATCGCGCAAATTTTCCATCCAATGAAAATAATTTTTTTCAAAACGCTCCGGAATAATCTTTATCTTTCCGGACCTAACTACATCTAAAGCTATTTCCTTTAAGCTCTTACCTTCCGTATCTAAAACCGGCTTATTATATTTAATCCCCCAACCCCCTTTATCAAGGGGGCTTTTTTCTTCTCCCTGCCGTCTGCTGTCTGCCGTCTGCTGTCTGTTTTTAAGCGGCTTATCTACATCAATAAACCACTGCAGAGAGGGGAGCGGTTCAATTGGCGTATCGCACCGGTAGCAAAGGGATAAATTATTATCAATTTCCTCTTCTTTCCGGAGTAATCCGTTTTCTTTTAATTTTTTAATAATCATTTTCCGCGCCTTGTAGACATCTTGCCCGGAAAATTCGCCAAAGCCATTCCGTATATTGCCATGCTCGTCAATCACTTTAATTATATTTAACTTATTTTCTTCCGCCATTTTCCAGTCAATCGCCGAGTGCGCCGGTGTCACGCCCAAAGCGCCTGTCCCGAAATCCATATCAACTTCCCTGTCCGCGATAATTTTTAATTTTAGCGGCGCGCCGCAAAAATTAACTTCATATATTTTGCCTATATATTTTTTATATCGTTTATCTTTAGGATTAACCGCCACGGCCGTATCGCCCAGCTTGGTTTCCGGCCGGGTGGTGGCAATCGTAAACGGAAAATTCTTGCTGTATTTAAAAGTATATAATTTTGCTTTTTGCTCTTTATGCTCAACCTCATCATCGGCCAAAGTGGAGAGGCAGCGCGGACACCAGTTAACTATCCGCTCGCCGCGGTAAATCAAACCGTCATCATACATCATTTTAAAAACCGATCGCACCGCTTTCGCGCGCGTTTCGTCCAAAGTATACGCCTCCCGCGACCAATCGCAGGACGACCCCATTTTCTTAATTTGGTTTACTATCGTATCATGCGATTCTTGCGCGAATTTATTTACTCTTTTTAAAAATTCAACGCGCCCAAGCTTATGCCGATCAGTTCCCTCGGCCCTTAAATCTTTTTCAACCTTGGTCTGCGTGGCAATAGCCGCGTGATCGGCTCCCGGCGCCCAAAGAGCGCGGCATCCTTTCATCCGATGATAGCGGATTAAAATATCTTCAATGGCAAGCATTACCGCGTGTCCCATATGCAAGGTGCCGGTTACATTTGGTGGTGGCATGGAAATAGCGTAGCTTTTCGCTTTTTTGTCCAAATCCAAATTATCCGGATTAAAAAATCCGGATTTTTCCCATTTCTTATAAATCCCGTCCTCATATTTGGACGGTTCATACGCTTTCGGCAATTCTTTATTCATACTGATATTTAGCGTACCAAAAAAGACTTAATCCGTCTATCTTGACAAATTTTGAATAATATGATATAGTGAGATAATAAATAATTTTGCACCTTTAAAATAAAATAAAACAATGCTTTTTAAGCATTGAATATAACCAAAGAAAATAGGAGGAGTTATGAAGAAGATAATGATGATTTTATTACTGGTAGGATTGATGGGCGGTTGTGGGGGTTTCAGAAACGAAGCTCAATACAATCGTGGCGACTGGGATTTCTGGATGAATTCCCAGGAGGTTGCCCAATTTCAGCGCGATCAACTGGCGCTGAAAAAGTTGAAAAGTCAGCCGGTGCTGACAAAAAATATCGATGGGGTGTTTCAGGGGTATAAAGGTCTTGTGGCAAATTTGGATAATTACCGACGGGTAAATATTCAAATAGTAGGCCCTGAAAAGAAAAATTATTTTTTAGGGCCAGGGCAGCAAAAAGAAGATTACTTAATTCAAGGAGGGTACACGGCAACGGCCAGAATAGGTGGTGCCGTGGTTGGGATTTGGAAATTTACAGTAGGGGTAGATCTCTACTGGTATATGAACCAACAAATGCATTGGTATGTTGAGTACGATAGAAATTGAACAATTTGTTTTTTTCAATATAAAAGCGCTTTAACTTATTTATTTTGTCAAAGCGCTTCTTTTTTTTAACTATTTTAAGGGGGTGATCCGCCTATATGTCCTCCGCCTCCGCCTACGCTTCCTAAATTACTAAACACAAAATAAGTAATAGCGTAAGCGGAGACTACTATAATCAACCCAATTACCGCGCGGCTTATAGTGTTTTTGGCTTTTTCCACTTTTTCCTCGTTTCCGCCGGCGGTCATCCAATGATACCCGCCTACAAGTATCAGAATTACAAAAATAATGCCGAGCAAGCTTAAAAATGCTGTAATAACAGTTGCTATAACTGATCCCACGCTATCTTCGGTCGCGGTTTCAAATCCTGATTGGCCGCGAAAATTTTCTGTCTGCGCATCCATCCCTTTTAACGCGTCGCCTGACAATATCTGACCATAACTTACGACTGGCATTAATATAAACAAAAGAAGCGGAATATACGCTATAAATTTTCTCCATTTTTTTATTTGTTTCATAATAAAACTATTTAATATAATAATTTTTCGCCAACAAAACTCCAAATCGCGTACGCGCTTACCACAATTATCAGTCCGATAACGGCGCGCCATAGCGTG
>QIIF01000039.1 GCA_003231075.1 Candidatus Falkowiibacteriota bacterium
TCTTCTTATTTTCCTTATTTTTTTATTTTATTTTTATTTATTGGATGGGGCGTCGTGAACGGCATCTTAAACCATAATGAATTCAGCAATGTATTTTTTGATTTTAACGGCTGGCTGTATTTTGCTTTGGTTTTCCCGGTTTATAGCGTGTTTGCGAATAATAATATTGCGGACGCAAGCGGACGGGATACCGGAGCGGAGCGGAGGCAGCCCGTACGCGATAACAATAGCAACGCCGCCGAATTCGCGTACGGGCCGCTGCGGCGCGTCTCGTCCGCTCTACAAATATTTACCGCCGCGATAATATGGATGAGCGCAAAAACTTTTTTTCTGCTGTTTATTTTTTCCCATAATATGGCCAGTATCGTCAGCGAAGTTTATCGCTGGACGCGCGTAAGCGGACTGGGAGAGATTACTCAAATGCAAGGCGGATTTTACCGCGTATTCTTCCAATCGCATATATTTGTCTTGATCGGTTTTTTTATATTTTTAATAATAATTATCCAAATTCCAAATTCCAAATTCCAAATTACAAATAAATCAAAAATTATAAATTTAAAAGTTTTTATTTTTTACTTCTCGCTTCTCACTTTATTTCTATCTGTTATTTTAATAACCTTCTCCCGCAGTTTTTGGGTAGGGTTAATATTCGGTTTCTTTTTTTCTTTTTTTCTTTTTTTCTTTTTTTACAAAATAAGTTTGAAAAAAATATTGCGATTATCCGGAATATTGATTATCTGCGCCGTATTCTCTTTTTTATTAATAGCGGCCATAGTTAAATTTCCTTATCCGTCTCCCACGGGAGGTTTTTCAACAAGTGAAATTTTATCCGAACGCGCGAGTAACATAAAAGGAGAATCGGCGCTCTCGTCCAGATGGGCGCTCCTGCCGAAGTTGTGGGGCGCGATAAAAGATGCCCCTGTTGCCGGCAGAGGTTTCGGCGCTACTATTACTTATAAATCAAGCGATCCCAGAGTATTGGAAACAAGTCCGATGGGAGAATATACTACTTACGCCTTTGAGTGGGGTTGGCTGGGTATATGGTTAAAACTTGGATTATTCGGCGTATTAGCTTATTTGGCCTTAATTGGAAAAATTTTTTCAGATTTAAGATTTAAGATTTCAGATTTAAGATTGCCGGAACAACAGATTATGCTTGGATTAGCAGTCGGCTTGGCGGTTGTCGCGGTTGTCAGTATTTTTTCCCCTTATATGAACCATCCTTTGGGAATCGGTTATTTAATTTTAGTCAGCGCGATATTGAATAATTTTCAAAACGATTATAAGCAAAAAGATTAAATTTCTATCCACTGCAGGGATTGGCGCGGTTATGGCATTAGAGCTTTATTTTATTTTTAATTTCGTGTATAATAAGCAGTAGTTAATTAGTAATCAACCTTGTGATGGGATTGATATTAATTCCCAGTACTGCAAGGAGGAAAAATATGACAAAACTTATTAAGCTAATTCAAAGAAGAATTAACGGTCTTATCGCGTCATTAATAATTTCCGGCATTATTATGTTGATGTTGGCCGTTTTAATTGTTTGGAGTCCGTTAATACTCCAGTTGGCCGTAGGATTATTTATAGTCATTTTCGCTTATATGCTGTTTTTTTCGGCGTATAAGGTATGGGCTCTTAAAAAAGAAATTGAGGAACACCTTAAACTGAAGTAATGATATTAAATTCCTTAATGATAGATTATTCCTGTATGTTATATACAAATAAAAACAATAAGAACTCCTTTCTTTTTTCTGTTTTTATGGTTTTTTGTTATCTAAAAAATTATGCCCAATCCAAAGCTGTCATACAGGGAAGAAAATCCATTAACCGTAAACCGCAACATTAAGAGATTATTCCAAGTAATTTATCAGGAACAGACTGAAGAAGAAAAGGATGATTCGGAAGCGCCCAAAATAAAAGTCTCGGAATTTATTTCCAAGATGGCTTTTTATTATGAAAAACTTAGAAATTCCATAGATTATAAAGAAGAATATTTATTGCGTAAAGACGCTATTTTAAGAATTTTAAGGCGGCTTATCGTGATTGAGGGCGCGATTTCAATGCAGCAATTAAATACCGCCGATGTTGCCAAAAATTTGTTAACCGAGTTAATTCGCGCCGGTTATTTGCCGAATAATAAAATTCCTGAAAGTAAAATAGATGAAATAAATGCTGTTATTGAGAAATATATTAAATTAAGAAAATATAGTTCTATTGATAAAACGGCGACGCATAAAGAAAAAAGCGAAGTTATTAAGTGGATATTGGTTATGGCCGCTTGTGATATTGAAGAGCGGTTGGGTAGAAGCAAGGTTGACCAGGTGCTTATCAGCAATATGTATGAATATCTGAAAGATAAGGTTAAATTGCCGGACGGCTCGCCGTATGAGCGAGATAAAGAGATTCAAATTTATATCAGTATTCATCGTTCGCTTTTACAATTTGACAAAGATTTAGTCGGTTTTATTTTGTTTAAGTATTATAATGCTAATTGGCGTTATGCCGAAGAAAAAGAAATAGCTGAAGTGGGAGAAAATATCCGATCACTAAGAGGTTTAATTGATAATCAAATTAATCATCCGATATCAAGGCAGTTGGATAAAATCGTTAAACGGTATACCGGATTTTATACTATTTTAACCGATGTGATTAAAGAAGATCCGGCTTGTGTCTATGAATCTTTTAGATCCGACCCTAAAGCTTTTCCGCGAGACATAAAAAAGATTTGCGATAAAAGATACAAGGTCGCCAAAACCAAATTATGGCGCGCGGCTGTTCGGAGTATTATTTATATTTTTATAACAAAGTCGCTTTTTGCCATTGCCATAGAAGTTCCTTCTATTCGTTGGTTCGGGGAAGAATTAAATTATATCGCATTAGGCATTAACATAATTTTTCCAGCTTTTTTATTATTTTTAGCGGTATTATTTACTAAATTGCCTTCTAAGGCGAACACGGAAAAAATTATTGAGGGAGTTGATGAGATTGTTTTTAAAGAAAATGAACGCAAGGAGCCGTTTATTTTACGCAAAGCCGAAAAAAGAGGCGGTTTGTTAAATTTCTTTTTCGGTTTATTCTACGCCGTCACTTTCTTTTTGTCTTTCGGCTTGGTTATTTGGGGATTGGATAAAATAGGATTTACTTTTGTGAGCATTACCATATTTTTATTCTTCTTGACTTTTGTCAGTTTTTTCGCGATTAGAATAAGAAAAAACGCCCGTGAATTAACGGTGATTGAGCCGAGGGAAACTATTTTCAGTTTTATAATGGATTTTTTCTATATGCCGATAATCGCCGCCGGCAAATGGCTGAGCGAAAAATTCGCGCAGATAAATGTATTTGTATTTTTTATGGATTTTATCATTGAAGCGCCGTTTAAGATCTTCGTGGAAGCCGCCGAAGAATGGGCGAAGTATGTGAAGGAGAGGAAGGATGAGATAATGTAAAAATTTTTAAAT
>QIIF01000135.1 GCA_003231075.1 Candidatus Falkowiibacteriota bacterium
ATGAGATTGTTAAATTATTAGGGTGCAATGAAGACGAAATAATCAGCGCTTCAGGCAAAACGGGCGAGTGGGTTGAAGAAATTCTAAGGGCGGTCATTGAGCGCGTACCCGCCCCCGTAGAGACGCGCCGCGGCGCGTCTCTGCCGTTGCGAGCGTTGATTTTTGATTCAAATTATGATGAGTATAAAGGCGTTGTAGCGTATGTGAGGATTGTTGACGGCCAAATAAAAAAAGGGGATAAAATTTATTTAATGGCGACCGGGGCAACGAGCGAAGTTTTGGATATTGGAATATTCACAGGGGAAATCGGCTATATTGTCACCGGATTTAAAGAGGTTGGCGAGGCAAAGGTTGGAGATACTGTGTCGGATGTCGGATGTCGGATGTCGGATGTCGGACTGAAACCGTTAAAGGGGTATGAGGAAGTTAAGCCGATGGTTTTTGCCGGGGTTTTTCCTAAAGAAGGAAACGAATTTGAAGAGTTAAGAGAATCTATCGCCAAACTAAAATTGAACGATTCTTCGCTGGTGTATGAGCCGGAGCAGTCGGAGGCGCTTGGGCTCGGATTCAGATGCGGCTTTTTAGGGCTTTTGCATTTGGAAATTTTTCAGGAAAGATTAAGGCGGGAATATAATTTGGACTTGATTGTGACGATACCGAGCGTCGCGTATAAGGCGCGCAAAAAGAGCGGAGAAGATTTGATTATAAGGACTCCGAGACAGTTGCCCGACCAAACTGAAATAGAAAAAATAGAAGAGCCATGGGTTAAGCTGGATATTATTACTCCTAAAGATTATATAGGTTCTATTATGAGTTTAACTCAGAGTAAAATGGGAATTTATAAAAATACCGAATATCTGGATGAGAATAGGGCGATCCTGCATTATGAAATACCCATGTCTTCCATCTTAACCGATTATTATGATAAAATAAAAAGTGTGAGTTCTGGATACGCTTCCATAAATTACGAGTATTTGGATTACCGCGGGGCGGATGTGGTTAAGATGGATATCTTGGTGGCGGAAGAGCCGATTGAGGCGCTGTCTTTAATCGTTTATCGGGATGACGCTTTTAAGAGAGGAAAAGAGATTGTCCATATTTTGAAAGAAACTTTATCCAAACAGATGTTCGCGTTAAAACTGCAGGCGGTTGTCGGCGGAAAAATCGTAGCGGCGGAACGGTTATCGGCGATGCGCAAGGATGTGACGGCGAAATTATACGGCGGCGATGTGTCGCGCAAGCGCAAATTATTAGAGAAACAGAAGAAGGGAAAGAAGAAGATGATGGAAGCCGGCAAGGGCAGTGTTGATATTCCATCTGATACATTCGTAAAAATTTTAAAACGTTAAATAATAATGCGAATTCATTTAATCCCCCTGCCTGTCCCGCAAAGCGAAGCTCGTGCCGGGATGAAGGGGGCTGGGATTTATTCGCGTTATACTTTATTATGAAACGAAAAAAAGTAGTAAAAATACTTTGGATTATCATAAGTATTATAATAATTTTTACCATGGTGCTTTGGACCGTAGGCGTGGCGTTTATGTAAAATTTTCTACCGAGCTTTAGCTCAGGGTTTGGGCGGCTTTAGCCGCCTGTATGCTTGCGGGCAGTTAAAACTTCCGGTAGAAATTTTAAGAAACAAGGCATCTTTTTGAGATGCTTTATTGAAGTTTAAGTAAAATAATATATGGCGGTAAAAGAAAGAAACAGTATAGTAAAAAAAAATTGGCAGATTTTACCTCAGATAGATGATGAGTTGATTGAAAAATATCCCGGTTTAAGCAGGGTTGTTTTGCAGTTGCTTTTTAATCGCGGGATTACGGGGAAGGATGAGATGGAGGAGTTTTTGAATCCGTTTAACCCCTCAACCTCCAAATCTCCCCGGCCCTCCTTTACTAAAGGGGGAAGCAATGATTATGATCCGTTTTTATTTAAGGATATGGAGCGGGCGGTTGATTTGATTATTGGGCATATTAAGAAACAAAATAAAATTGTGATTTACGGAGATTATGACGCGGATGGAGTGACGGCCACGGCTGTTTTATTGGACACTTTAGGAACGCTTAAAGCGAAAGTGGAGCCCTATATTCCCGACAGGGTGAGCGAGGGGTACGGCTTAAATAGGGACGCTGTTAAAAAATTATCGGAAACCGGCGTAAATCTTATTATCACAGTGGATGGGGGAATTCGCAGTAAAGATGATGTGGAATACGCCAAAGGGCTTGGTTTGGATGTGGTGGTTACTGATCATCATGTGCCTCCAAGCGGGCGGGACGCGATCCCGCCTAAGCGGGAGGCGGTCCGTGCGCGATCTGACGCGTCCGCTATTCCGGATTGTTTGGTAATTAATCCGTTAGTTGAGGGGGAAAATTATCCTTTTAAATATTTAGCCGGAGTGGGGGTTGCTTTTAAATTAGCTAAGGCGATAATAAGCAAGTCAAAATTATCCGATGAAGACAAGAAAAAATTGGAAGAGCGAATTTTGGATTTGGCGGCGATTGGAACTGTGGCGGATTGCGTTACTTTGCTTGGGGAAAACAGAATTTTAGTAAAAAGAGGATTGGAAATTTTGAATAATACAAAAAGAATCGGTTTACAAGAGTTAGTTAAGGTAGCGCAAATAAACCCCGTTAAAGGACGCTTAAACGGGGCAAGCGGGAATAAAAAATTAGACAGTTGGAATATAGGATTTCAAATCGCGCCGCGGATTAACGCGGCCGGACGGATGGATCATGCCAATACCGCCTTGGAGCTGTTAATTACCAAGGACGAAGAAGAGGCGGTGGCGATTGCCCGGCGTTTGAATGACAGAAATATTGAAAGGCAGGAGGCAACCGAGGATATAGTTGAGCAGATCGCGGATATGATTGAAAAAGAAAATCCCCCCTTGATAAAGGGGGTTGGGGGGATTATTAAAGATAAAATAATTATAGCGGTTACGCCCGATGAAAAAATATGGAACGAGGGCATAGTCGGCTTGGCGGCCGGCAGAATCAGCAGTAAATATTATCTTCCCGTATTGGTAATAACTAAAAATGACGAGGGATATAAGGGTTCCGGCAGAAGTATCGGCGAATTTAATATAATGGAGGCGCTGGAAGAGTGTTCCGATTTACTGGATAAATACGGAGGGCATCCGATGGCGTGCGGATTTAGCTTGCGGGAAGAGAATTTAGAGAAATTTAAGAAAAAAATTATTAAAATTGCCGGCCGTAAATTAAAAGGTATAAATTTAGCGCCGAAAATAAATATTGAAGCGGAAATCGGCTTAAATGAAGTTAATGAAGAATTTATAACGGCGGTGGAAAGATTCGCGCCGTTCGGACAAGATAATAATCAACCCAAATTTATGAGCCGCGGAGTTTCTATTGTTGATATAACTACAATGGGAATTGACGGCAAGCATATTAAATTACGAATTACAAATGATGAATTACGAATGACGAATATTATCAATGCTGTCGGATTTGGGCAGGCGGAACAGTGGAAAGATCTGCGGATTGGTGATATTATTGATATAGTGTATTATGTTGAGATGAATGAGTTTAATGGACGGTCGGAAGCGCAAATTAAGATTGTGGACATTAAGCCGCGTAACGCATAACATATAATGTATAACTTATGGCCGGTTT
>QIIF01000062.1 GCA_003231075.1 Candidatus Falkowiibacteriota bacterium
TGAACTTGATGAACTTGATGAACTTGATGAACTTGATAAACTTGATAAACTTGATAAACTTGATGAACTTGATGAACTTGATGAACTTGATAAACTTGATGAACTTGATGAACTTGATGAACTTGATGAACTTGATGAACTTGATAAACTTGATAAACTTGATAAACTTGATAAACTTGATAAACTTGATAAACTTGATGAACTTGATAAACTTGATAAACTTGATAAACTTGATGAACTTAATAATATGTCGCTCTTGTTTCTAAATTTCGCTTGCGGCGTCTTGCTATATTATCGGTAATCAATCCCTTGCTCAGTAAAATATCAATTGATTTGTTTAGGGATATCATTCCTTCTTTATGCCCGGTTTGAATGACGGAATTAATTTGCTCCAACTGATTTGTCCGAATTAAATTAGCCACTGCTCTGGTATTTATCAAAATTTCCCGCGCGACTACCAAACCGCCGATACTGCTTGGAAGCAGCTGTTGGGCTATCACGGCTCTCAAAACATATGACAATTGGTTTAATATCTGTTGTTGCTGGTGGTGCGGGTAAATATCAATAACGCGGGCAATAGTTTCGGCGGCGGACGGAGTGTGAAGAGTAGAAATGACAAGATGTCCGGTTTCAGCGGCGGTAATAGCCGCGGAAACCGTTTCTATGTCGCGCATCTCCCCCACCATAATCACATTCGGATCCTGGCGCAGAGCGTGTTTCAAAGCTTCGGCAAATGATTTTGTATCTTGCCCCAATTCCCTTTGCTCAATAATGCTTTGTTTTTCTTCAAATAAATACTCAATTGGATCTTCAATGGTAATAATATGCGCCTTTCTTTCTTTATTAATAATATCTATCATTGAAGCTAATGTGGTTGACTTTCCGCTGCCGGAGGGTCCGGTAACTAAAATAAGCCCGTCTTGCAAGTGCGTTAATTTATAAATAATTTCGCTAAACCCGATATCTTCCGGCTTAGAAATAAAATTCGGAACCAAACGCGCCGTTAAGCCGATTTTCCCTTCTTGATAATGAAGATTAATTCTGAAGCGGCAGCCGAAAAATTCTTTAGAAATATCCAATTCGCGTTTTCGCCTAAATCTTTCTTGAGTTTTTTTATTAATTAAAGAATAAATGGATTTTTTTAGTTCATCGCCGTCAATAGGCGCGTGATTAAGCTTGACCAGCTCTTTGTTTATGCGCAAAGCCGGAACGCTTCCGCCCGCCAAATGCAAATCAGACGCTTTTCTTTCTATGGCTTGTTTAAAATAATTTGAAATATCCATAAATTAAGCCTAACGGCGCATTATATTTATAATCCCCCCACCCCCTTTATCAAGAGGGCTTTCAACGATATGCTCCCGCGGATATTGGGGGTTGGGGGATTTAATTCGCGTTATTACTACCCAATATTCAAATTCCTTAACGGTTAATTAAATGCCAAAAACTAAAAACTCTTTTGTTATTTTATTATAACATTAATTAAATACGCAACACAAGTAATTTTTGTTTCATGTTACTTGTTACCTGACCGGCTAAACTCGCACCCGCAATAATTTTGACGATATAGTCCCAGCTCCCTTGACAGCTCGCATGTCTTTTTAAACCCGTCTTGTTTTTTAAAATCTTTATCTAAAAATTTAATATCATATTTATCCGCAAGTCCATTTCCAATTTCGCTGATAGCTCGGGCGTCTTTGCGCGGGCTTATCGTTAGGGTTGTGGTAAAATAATCAGATCCGATTTCTTTCGCCTTTACGGCTGTTTCTTTCAGTCTTTCGTGATAGCAAATTATGCAACGCTTTCCCTTTTCCGGCTCGCGCTCATTGCCTTTGATTAATTCAAGCCATTCGTTATGTTTATACTTTCCAATGATTAATTTCAAATTAAATTTTTTTGCGATTTTTTTAGCTTCCCCCAGTCTTTTATTATATTCATTTTCCGGAAAAATATTCGGATTATAAAAAAATAAGGTTACGCGAAAATTTTTTTTCAATTCTCCGGCAATATGCGCGCCGCATCCCATGCAGCATATATGCAATAATAATTTTTCAGTTTTATTAAACATAAACCGGTAAAAATTACAAATTCAAAATTACAAATCCTAAATAAATTCAATCCGCCGGCTGGCGGACAAAACTGTTTTGAATTTTTGATTTTGGTATTGTAATTTATTTAAAATTTGGTATTTTGGATTTTGGATTTTGGATTTAATAAATGAAATTGAAATTTTAATATATCTTAATTGCTAAACAATTAAACCACAATCAACTATTCTTGCCTACCGCCATAGCTATCGCCCTTACAATCTTTTTATCAGTCACCGGCGGTAAAATCTTATTTCTGCTCGGTTTAATGCTGTAAGCTACGGCAATAGCCGCCGCTACTTTCATTTTTGCCGTTATTTTTTTTATTCGGCCATCCAATAATCCGCGAAATAAACCGGGAAAAATCAAGGCATTATTAATTTGATTCGGAAAATCAGATCTGCCGGTGCCAACAATGGATGCCCCCGCCTTTAAGGCGATATCTGGCATAATTTCCGGAATAGGATTAGCCATAGCGAAAATAATCGGATTTTTATTCATTGACTTCACCATTTTCGCGTCAACCAATCCTCCCTTGGAAACGCCGATAAACACATCGGCGCCGGCCATGGCTTCACTTAATCCGCCTTTTAATTTTTGCTTGTCCGCGGCTTCAATAATTTTTCGTTTGAACGGATTTACGCCCTTTCTTCCTTTGTGTATTATGCCGCGGCTGTCAACTAAAATAATCTTTTTGGCTCCTTGACTTATTAGCAAACGGGAAATGGCGATTCCGGCCGCGCCGCCTCCGTTCAACACTATTTTTAATTCGCGCATTACACGGCCTGTCAGGCGGCAAGCGTTTATTAGCGCCGCCAACACTACTATGGCTGTGCCGTCCTGATCATCGTGGAATACCGGAATATTCAATTCCGCTTCAAGCCGCGGCAAAATTTTAAAACATCTCGGAGCGGAAATATCCTCCAGATTAATCCCCCCGAAACTCGGCTCTATCAATTTGCAGAATTCAATAATTTTTTCCGCATCAGTCGTATTAATACAGAGAGGAATAGCGTCAACTCCGGCGAATTCCTTAAATATCGCCGCCTTGCCTTCCATAACAGGCATTCCCGCTTCCGGTCCGATGTCGCCCAGGCCCAAAACGGCCGTACCATCGCAAACTATCGCCACTTGATTCGCCCGATTAGTCAGCTCCCAAGATTTTTCCTTGTCTTTACTGATAGCCATTGAAACCGCGCCGACGCCCGGAGTATAAGCGATTGACAAATGATCCTTAGCCGTAAGCGGCACTTTTGATTTAATTTCAATCTTCCCCCTGAATTTTTTATGTAATTGTAACGCTTTTTTATTATAATCCATAGAGATAATTTTTTAATT
>QIIF01000181.1 GCA_003231075.1 Candidatus Falkowiibacteriota bacterium
TTGGCAGGTTTTAACCTGCCGTACGGCGGCTAAAGCCGCCCGAACCCGAGCTAAAGCTCGGTAAAATGTTTTATTCGTTTATTTGCTATGCTGCCCATGCACCGCTTTATTTTTCTCCACATAAATCGTAAGCGGCGTGCCCAGAAATCCAAATTTTTCCCGCAAACGATTTTCAATAAAACGCACATAAGAAAAATGAAGATTATCCTTGGCGCCGATGCGCAGCTCAAAAATCGGCGGGTCAGACCTTACTTGCCTGAATTTATGGATATGCGGATGCTTTAGTCCCTTGCCCTTCGCCGGCTTATGCTTTTTAACGATGCGCATCAAGAATGAATTTAATTGCGAGTCTGTAATTTCTTTTTTTCTCTGCTCGCCGATTTCTAAAATTAAATCCATAATTTTTTTTACTTTTTCTCCGGTCAGCGCGGAAGTGAATTGAATCGGCGCCCAAGCGATAAACGGCAGTTTTCCTCTCAAGTATTCGGTGTATTTTTTCGTGTTTCTCTCTTCAGCCAAATCCCATTTATTAGCTATTATAATTATGCTTTTTTTGCGGTCAACTATCTCTTCCACTATTTTTAAATCCTGGCGCGCCATTACTTTGCTTATATCAATTATCATCAGAACAACATCAACTCGGTTTAAAGAACCCAAAGATTTCGCGATTCCCATTTTTTCCAACGCGTATTTTTTTTCTTTTTTCTTATACGCGGCTTGTTTCCCTTTTTTGCTTATTCCCGCCGTGTCTATCAATGTGATTTTTTGATCTTTATATTCAATCTCGGTATCTTGCGGTTCGCGGGTGGTGTGCGGAACAGGGCTGACAATTACTCGTTCTTCTCCAATAATTGAATTAAGCAAACTTGACTTGCCGACATTCGGTTGGCCGAGAATAACCGCCTTAATTTCAGATTTTGTATTTTTTGCTTCCGGATTTTCAATTTCCGTCCGATTCGGAGAACGAACAAATTTCAAATTACCGATAATCACATCCAATAAATCACCCGTTCCGGAACCGGTGGCGGCTGAAATAATAGCCGGTTCTCCAAGAGCTAATTTATGGAATTCGGCGGTTTCTTTTCTGAGTTTTTGGCTGTCAACTTTATTTACGACAAGAATGACATTATCTGTTTTTACAATATGCTTTTTTAAGAACATAGCCATTTGTTTGTCTTGGGGCAGGATGCCGGAAATGGCGTCAGCCATAAACAAAACCAAATCGGCGCGCTTTAACATTTCACGCGCCTGTATTTGCACCTTTTCTTCTATTTCTCCCGTTTTTGCCTTCTTGCCTGTCAAATATTTTAAATCAATTATCCCGCCGGTATCAATCAATTTAAATGATTTCCCCTGCCAATTTACTATTCCAATATTACTGTCTCTGGTAGTGCCTTCAATTTTAGAAACCAACGCCTGATTTTTTTCCGTTAAGCGGTTAAACAGGGTGGATTTGCCGACATTGGTCCGGCCGAATATCACTGCCGTGGGAAGTTTTTTATTTGCTTTAATCATAATAATTGTAATCAAATTATAAATTTAAAATTCCGATAATCATTTCACGGTATTTTCTATCCCGGACGCGCTATTGTCCATGTCTTGTCCTATTATCAAAATAAAATCAGGCTGTTTTATATTTTTTTCCGAAGGAATCTGTTTGGATAAATCGGTTATCAGCCATTCCGGAAGGCCAAAATTAACATCAGCGCCGGTTTTGTCTTTTAGAATTGTCAGGGAGTTTATTTTATCTCCGTAAGTTAAGTCGTAAATTACTGATTTTTTAAAATTCTTTTGATTAAAATTACCCGTACGCACGATTTCAAAACCGTATTTTCCCAAATCCAACGCCACTCGCCCCGCCAAACCGTTCACCCATGTTCCGTTTAACACTTCTATGGCCGTATCTTCCGTTATTACTCGTTTTTTGGTTTCTACCGGCGCGTCGGAAAATATATTATTAACCATATATTGTATTTCGGCAAAGTCTCCGCTTCTGGGCACTAAAATATAAGCGCCTTCCTTGGTAATCATATCAAATAGCAATCCGTTCGGGCTATTGTCTAATCCTCTACGGATTATGTCTTCGTTTTTTATGCCTTTAAACATATTCCATAATTTTACGATTTCCCAAATTTTTAAATTTGTACTCACATGCTCATTCAGCTCATTTATAATACCGGCAATCATTCTGGGCTTAAATAAAATATGTTTAGAAAGTATTTTATCTTTTACCGCTTCCAAAACTTTTTGCTGGCGTTTTGAACGCGCGAAATCAGATCCTTCTCTTCCTATCGCGTGCCGTGAACGAACATATTTTAAGGCCAATTCACCATCCATTTTATGCCGCCCCTTTTTAATATATAAATGTTCAAACCTGCTTTCATACGGTTCGGCGTCTTCTTTTCCCATAATAGGATATTTTCTATCATCTAATGTGTTATCAACATCCACCTCTATGCCGCCAATCTCGTCAATAATATTAATAAATCCTTTAAAATCAAGCCGCACATAATAATCTATCGGAGTATTCAAAATATCGCCGACCGCCTGGCTGACCGCCACTCCGCCGGAACCTTTTGCCTGCACTTCCGCGAAAGCGTTAATATTATTTATTTTTCTCCATCCTTTTCCCTCTATCGGAACTGATAAATCTCTGGGAATGGAAAGGAGGGCGGCTTTCTTGTCGCGCGTATCCAAACTTGCCAATATTATGGTATCGGTCAAAAGGCCGCCGTCATGATTCTTGCCGCCGACGCCGAGAAGTAAAATATTAATTCTTCCTCTATCCTCGCCTTTTAGGGTTTTGTCCGCGCTTTCCACTAGGTGCCTAACCGTGCTGATAATAGGCAATTTTGCTATCCAAGAAGTGGAGCTTTGCCCTGAAATTAAGATTTGGCTGGAGAAAACAATAAAAACAACAAAGATAAAAATTGCCAAATATGATATTGCCTTGGTTAATGTTTTTATTTTTCTTTTTACGCCGCCCTTATCCTGTTCAGCGTCAAAACTTGATTCTTTATTTAGGTCTATTTGATTTTGCATGTTTATTTTTTTATTTTAATTTTTAAAATTCTCCAAAAAAAATCGGGCGATAATTTAATTGTACTTGTATTATAAATTTAAAACAAGGGCGGCTGATTAACACTGCCGCCAATCCTTTTATTTTTTCTTCCAATAATAAGTCCAATGCTTGTGCCAGATCATTTGTTTTATTTTAATATATAATTTTTCCGCTTTAATTTTATCTTCTCTGGTTTTTTCGCCCTCAAGCGCGCGTATGGAGCGGATTAATTCATTGGTTCCCCGTTCAATCTCGTCAGGACTCCAAGAAATGGGCCCGAATAGGCGGAAATATTTGGCGCTTGCCCACCAGTATGTGCAGCTTGCCAATCCGCGGATCAAATGCC
>QIIF01000146.1 GCA_003231075.1 Candidatus Falkowiibacteriota bacterium
TACTTTTTCATTTTTAATTTTCTTAAATCTTAATTTGTAAATCAAAAATCAATTATCTCCACATTCTTTTTTCAATAACCCTCACATTCAGCCACAAAAACAAAAATATAAATGACAAATAATAAATTATATCTTTAGAATCAATAACTCCTTTGGCGATATTGTAAAAATGGCTGCCTAATCCCAAAAATTTCATAACCGGTACGGCGAATTGGGGGGCGCCCGCCAAAACAAAGTCAGCTCCGATAATAAACGCGCCAAAACAGGCGACTAATCCCAAAACAAAAGCGATAATCTGATTCTTGGTTAAGCTGGAAATAAACAAACCTAAAGCTAAGTACGAACCGGCTAAAAACAAAGCGCCGAGATAACTGCCGATTATCGGACCCAAATCAATATTACCCAAAAAAGCGACTGAAACAGGCAAGGTTATTGATAATAGCAAAGTGACGGCCATAAACGCCAAAGCGCCGAAAAATTTAGCCAAAACCGCCTGCCAATCGGTTATCGGCAAAGTAAGCAGGAATTCAATCGTGCCGCTTTTCTTCTCTTCCGCCCAAAGCCGCATAGTCACCGCCGGAGCCAAGAATAAAAATATCCAAGGAAGCAAGGTGAAATAATTTCTTAAACTCGCCTGTCCCGCCAAAAAGAAAGAATTGAAAAACAGCCAATTTCCGACAATTAAAAACACACCGATAAAAATATAAGCGATCGGAGAGTTGAAGTAACTCATTAGTTCTTTTTTGAATAATATATATATGGTTTTTGCGTATACTTTATCCATAGATATTAAATTACAAATTCAAAATTACAAATCCTAAATAAATTCAAAGCACTAAATTCAAAATACAAAACAATTTTGGATTTTGGATTTTGGATTTGTGATTTATTTGGAATTTGTGATTTTGAATTTGGTGCTTTTGAATATTTTGTATTACTTCGTAAGTTCACGAAAAACATCTTCCAAAGAAACCGACTTTTTATTAAATTCAAGTATGCTCCACCCGGCATCCATCACCGTCATGGACAAATGCTCGCGCAGATCAACGCCATGCTTCGATTCTATTTCATAACCGTAAACATCGTCTGATTCTTTGTCTTTAATTTCCGCTTTTTCCACATTTCCCATCTCCCGCAATTTATTCAACACCTCACCTTTCGGACCTTTTATTTTTACATAAATTATTTCTTTTGTTTCGGCTTTTTTAATCAGCTCGCCGGGAGTCCCTTCGCCCACTATTTTTCCATTATTAATAATAATAACCCTATCACAAACCGCGCTTACTTCCCCTAAAATATGCGTTGAAAAAATTACTGTTTTTTCTTGCCCGATTTTTTTAATTAAATGCCTGATTTCCACGATTTGATTCGGATCAAGCCCGGTAGTAGGTTCGTCCAAAATTAAAACATCCGGATTATGGATTATCGCCTGCGCCAAACCGACGCGCTGGCGGTAGCCCTTAGATAATTCCTCAATGGGCCTGCGCATCATTTTGGATAACCCGCACGCTTCACCGGTCTCTTTAATGCTTTTTCTAATATTATCCTTGGAAATACCGCGAATTTCAGCCACAAATTTCAAATATTCATAAACTTTCATATCATCATAAAGCGGAACAGTTTCAGGCAAATAACCTATTTTTCGCTTAGTTTTAAGAGAATTTTTAGAAACTTTAATCCCGTCAATTTCCACATCTCCGCCGCTCGCCGGCCAGAAAGAAGTAATAATTTTCATAGTAGTTGTTTTGCCCGCTCCATTCGGCCCTAAAAACCCTAAAATTTCCCCTTTTTTAACAGAGAAATTAATATGATCCAAAATAACGGCTGCGCCAAATTTTTTTGTAAGATTTTTTACTTCAATCATATTTCTTAATACCCCTTTACCTGCCCCGCAAAGCGAAGCTCGTGCTGTGGATAAAGGGGGTCGGGGGATTAAAAAAAGTTTTCCACAGTTATTATTATAATCCTTTTTAAAAACTATGCAACCCCCTTTGTTGTGGATAAATAAAAAACTGTCATTTTTAAATTTATCTTTAAAGAATTTCAATTTATTAACGACTCGCCCTGGGCGGATGGTAATTGGCTGTAATAATTTTAAATTTTTACGCTCAGGGCGGACTGCGTTAGCGCCCTTTAGGCTTAACTTGTAAAATTATATGCCGCGCGCCGAGTTACATATTATGAGTTGCGCGGCTATTTAAATTCTTCCAACTTCACAACTCTAATAATTACTTTATTTCCTCTTAGAATTTTTAAACCTATTTTATCTTCCGGCTTATATTTTCCCACCACCGAACGCAAAGTATTTTTTCCTTCTATCTTAACGGCGTTAATTTCAAAAATAATATCGCCTTTAAGCAATCCCGCTTTCATCGCGGGGGAATTCGGAAGAATAGCCGGCTCGCCGTTTTCTCCCCTAATAATTAAAGCGCCTGAATTTCGCTCAACGCCTCTCTCTACCGCATTATCCGGCGTCAACATAACATAAAGCACGCCCAGCATCGGCCTGACAATACGGCCGATGTTTTTTACGCTGCGGATAACCGGCTTGACATTATTAATTGGCAAGGCAAATCCGATCGCGGTTCCTCCTTGATCCATAGCCGTGTTTACTCCAACTACTCTGCCGAATAAATCAATTAACGGACCGCCTGAATTTCCATGGTTAATCTCCGCGTCTGTTTGTATTATGCCGTCCAAAGAAACGGAATTGCCATTGCCGTCGTTTACAACCAAATTTCTTCCCAATCCGCTGATTATTCCCTTGGTTACGCTGTTTTGATATTTGCCTAATGAATTTCCTATGGCGATTACCGTCGTTCCTTGTTCTAAATCATCGCTATTTCCCAGATCAACGAAAGGCAAATCCTTGTCAAAAATTTTTAAAACAGCCAAGTCGTCAATCGGATCTTTTCCAATTAATTGGGCGTAATATTTTTTACCGGAATTTAAAATTATGCGATACTCGCCCGTATCTTCGTTCGCGCCGTTTACCACATGTTTATTGGTCAATATAAACCCGTCGGATGAAATTAAAAATCCGGTGCCGGATCCTATTTCCTTTTTTTGTTTTTTGGTAATTTGCTTGCCCGAGCCGGGATCTATGGCTAAAATATTTTGATAATCATAAACAACAATACTCACCACGGCCGGTATCACTTTCTTTATGGCTCTAATCGTCGCTTCCTGATCATCAAGCCGCAAATTATCAGCCGTTGCCTGCGGCGCGATTTCATTATTTAAAATAAAACCGAAACCGACGCCAAAAACAAAAACAGGTAAAATAATAACTATTATTATAATTGATTTTATTTTTAAAAGTGAAC
>QIIF01000150.1 GCA_003231075.1 Candidatus Falkowiibacteriota bacterium
ATAAAATTGAAGGGGTTGAGAAAAATGAAAATGACCATCCGATTAAGGATATTGTTATTGAGAGTGTTGAATTAGTGAAATAATTTCGTGTAACGCATAACTCGTAACTCGTAACGATTTGTTGAGTTGGGCCTGTAGCTCATTCGGTAGAGCGCTACATTCGCATTGTAGAGGCAAGGAGTTCGACTCTCCTCAGGTCCACAAACAATATTTACCATATTCTTAATTCATTTTTTATGAAATTGCTTTTAAAATGGTTTATTATGGCCGCGTCAATTTTAATCGCGGCTAAATTAATTACCGGCGTTGCTGTCACCGGCGTTTGGGCGGCCTTGTGGCTGGCGGTATTTTTGGCTGTCATTAATTTGGTAATAAAGCCGCTTTTGATTTTAATTACCCTGCCGATTAATATTTTAACTTTAGGGCTGTTCACTTTTGTAATAAACGCTTTGTTGGTTTGGTTTTCTTCAACTATTATTAAAGGATTTGAAGTGGCGGGATTTTTTCCGGCTTTATTTTTCAGCATTGTTTTGTCAGTTGTAAGTTATTTGTTAAATGCGCTGTTTAGAACGAAATAGGGCTGGCGGCATCAAAATTTTTATGTTGTCTAAATTTAAAAAACAATTTTACGGAAAAGGCGAAATATATCTAAGGATAAAAGTTAGAGCCGGAGCGGCTAAAACGGATGTTAGGGAAATTCTTGAAGATGAAACAATAAAGATAGACATAGCCGCGCCGCCGATTAAAGGCAAGGCGAATCAAGAGCTGGTTAAGTTTTTGGCCCGAGAGTTTGAAATTTCCGGAAAAAATGTTAAAATAATAAGCGGAGCGGGAGATAGAGTTAAGCTTATCCGTGTTATCTATGGATAAATGTTAAAATTTTTAAGCATTTATTCATTTGGGTTTGATTTGACATTAGGATTTTGACATTAGGATTTAAATAGATTATGAATCATAACAGCAAAATAATCAAAAATATTCCCGCCCATGTCGGCATTATTCCCGATGGGAACAGGCGTTGGGCGAAGGAAAGAAATTTGTCCAGTTTTGATGGCCATCAAAGAGGACATGAAAAATTAAAACAGTCAGTGGACTGGTTTTTTTCGCGCGGCGTGAATATTATTTCCGTTTACGCGTTTTCCACTGAAAATTGGGACAGAGCGAAAGATGAGGTTAATTATTTTATGAAGTTAATCAGAAAAGCGATGGAAGATGAAACCGAAAGGGCGATTGAGAAAAATTTTCGCGTATTGGTTAGCGGCCGCATTGACGAATTACCGGGAGATTTGCCGGATGCTTGCTCCGAGGCGATGAATAAAACAAAAGGAGGAACAAACGGAACCCTGAATTTATGCTTAAATTACGGAGGGAGGGCGGAAATAGTTGACGCGGTCAAGAAAATGATAAAAAATAAAATTGAGCCGGAACAGGCGCATGAAGGGATGATAAAAAAATATTTATATAACGGAAATTTGCCGGATCCGGATGTAATAGTGCGCACTTCGGGCGAAAAGCGGCTTTCCGGTTTCCAGCTTTGGCAGTCGGTCTATAGTGAGCTGATATTTTTAAATAAATATTGGCCAGATTTTGAAGCGGCGGATGTAGATATGATTATTGAAGAGTTCGCGAGCAGAAAGAGAAGGTTCGGAGGTTGAGACAATTAACAATTAACAATTAACAATTAACAATTAACAATTAACAATTAACAATTAACAATTAACAGTTAGCTGTTGTATTATGTCGGCTTGGGTAAGTCGATTTTTTTTATTGTATTTTACGCAGTTTCTTGATAATATATGTTTATGGTTAATGCTTTTAAAAATAAAGAGACTAAGTCTCCAATTGGAGACTTAGTCTCCGCGGGGGCTCCTTTGGCGGATAGGATGCGGCCGGAAACGCTTGATGACTTTTTGGGGCAAGATGAAATTGTGGGCGAGGGGAAATTGCTTAAACAGGCGATTGAGGGCGATAATTTGCCGTCAATGATTTTTTGGGGGCCGCCGGGCAGCGGAAAAACAACATTAGCCCATATAATCGCCAAACAGACAAAATCTGATTTTGTTCGATTTTCCGCGGTAACGAGCGGGGTGGCTGATTTGAGGAATGTAATAAAAAAAGCGGAAAATAATAATCCCCCCAACCTCCTCTTGTCCCGATGCGGCGGTGATTATCAAGGGGGCAATAATGATGAAAAATCCCCCCGGTTTCCCTTTACTAAAGGGGGAAATAATAATAAAGGGGGAAATAATAAAAGGACGATTCTTTTTATTGATGAAATTCACCGCTGGAATAAGTCCCAGCAGGACGCTTTACTGCCTCATATTGAAAATGGGGCGATTATCTTAATAGGCGCCACTACTGAAAATCCGAGTTTTGAAGTGCGCGGCGCGCTGCTTTCCAGGTGCCGTGTTTTTGTTTTAAAACAATTAGATAAAACACAGATTGCGGATATAATCTATAGAGCGTTAAAAGACGAGAAAAAAGGTTTAGGGAAGTTAAAAATCAAGATAGATAAAAAAGTTATCGGTGTTTTGGCGGAGATGAGCAACGGGGACGCGCGGGTGGCTTTAAATGTATTGGAGTATGCGGCGAAAGCTCCTCAAACACAATTTGTTAATAAGGGAATGATAAAAAATCCCCCAACCCCCTTTATCAAGGGGGCATTAAAACGCCCCCTTGAGGTCTCCCCCTTGATAAAGGGGGTTGGGGGGATTGAAGCGGGTTGCGGGGATTATAAAAATGGATTGTATGCTATCACGCTTGAAATTATCAAGGACGCTTTTCAGAAGCCGCATTTATTTTATGATAAGGGCGGGGATGAGCATTATAATATAATTTCAGCTCTGCATAAATCCATACGCGGATCCGATGAGAGCGCCGCTTTGTATTGGCTGGCGCGTATGCTGGAGGCGGGCGAAGATCCTTTGTATATCGCTCGCCGCCTCGTAAGATTCGCCTCTGAAGATGTGGGGCTGGCTAACTCTCGCGCCTTAGAGCAAGCAGTCGCTTCTTTTCGCGCCTGCCAGTTTATCGGAATGCCGGAATGCAATGTGATTTTAGCGCAAACTGTGGTATACTTATCAAAATGCAAGAAGTCTAATGATCTATATACGGCTTACGGAAAAGCGGCGCAAGATGCGCGCGAATACGGCAATTTGCCGGTACCGGCGCATATTAGGAACGCGCCGACAAAGTTAATGAAAGATTTGGGTTATGGCAAGGATTATAAATATAGCCCGGATTATGATTACGGAGAAAAACAAGAATATATGCCGGATAAGCTGAAAAAAAGGAAATATTTTAAATAATTTTTAAATTTTAT
>QIIF01000018.1 GCA_003231075.1 Candidatus Falkowiibacteriota bacterium
GACCGGATGCTTGTCGCTTGATATCGCTTTAGGCATAAATGGCGTGCCGCGCGGACGCGTTATTGAAGTTTTCGGTCCGGAAGCGTCCGGTAAGACAACGCTTGCCCAGCATATTATAGCTGAAGTGCAAAAAATGGGAGGAGTGGCGGCGTTCATTGACGCGGAACACGCCCTTGATCCCGACTATGCGGTAAAAATCGGAGTTAACATAAAAGATATGCTAATCTCTCAGCCGGATACAGGCGAGCAGGCGTTGGAAATATTGGAAACTTTAGTCCGCTCAAATGCGGTTGATATAGTTGTGGTTGATAGCGTGGCCGCGCTTGTGCCGCGAAAAGAAATTGAAGGCGATATGGGGGATTCGCATATGGGACTGCAAGCGCGCCTAATGAGCCAAGCGTTAAGAAAACTTACCGGCATTGTTTCAAAAAGCAATACAGTTGTAATTTTTATCAATCAAATCCGCATTAAAATAGGCGTATTTTTTGGCAATCCGGAAACCACCACCGGCGGCACTGCTTTAAAATTTTATTCATCGGTTAGGATTGAAGTAAGGCGTTCGGCGCAAATTAAGCAAGGCGACAAAATTATCGGCAACCGCGTTAAAACCAAGATAGTAAAAAATAAAGTGGCGGCGCCGTTCAAAACCTGCGAATTTGACATTATGTATAATGAAGGAATCTCAATCGCCGGCGACCTGTTGGACACGGGGACAACTTACGGGGTAATTAACAAGTCAGGGAATTCATACAGCTACGGCGATATCAAATTGGGAGTAGGCCGCGAGAATGCCAAACGATTTTTACGGGCGGATAAAAAATTAATGAAAGAGCTTAGGAAAAAAATATTAAGCGAGGTTAAGGCGAGGGAAATGGATGAATAGGGTTTAGTTGAAAGTTTATAAAGTTAAAAGTTTGTAAAGTTATAAGGTGGTAATATAATTTCGTATAATAATCAATTATACGAAATTGAGTTTTATTTTTATTTTTTAATAAGGTAAATTATTTATGACAATTTTTTTATGATCGGCTTAAAAAGAGGTACTGTCAAACTATCCTCGCACCACAAACAATGGACAAAACTATTTGAAACGGAAAAAGAAAATTTGTTGTCAGCTCTCAATCAGTTTAAAGTTAATATTGAACATGTTGGCAGTACGGCAATTCCAGACGTACCAGCAAAGCCAATTATAGACATGCTTTTGTTCATGCCAGACAATACCGACGTTCAAAAAATTCACGACATTTTAGAAAAACAAGGCTATGAAAATAGAGGAGAACAAGGTATTCCGGGGCGACAAATATTTGTCAAAGGTCCAGAGGAAAACCGCACTCATTATTTACATGTTACTAAGCAAAGCAATGATGAGCGTAAAACCATGATACTATTCCGCAACTACCTTCGCCAACATAAAAACGCCAGAGATGAATATAACGAACTTAAAAACGAACTGGCAAACAAATTTTCAGACAATCGCTCACTGTACACGCACGGCAAAGATAAATTCATTAAAAAAATCATAAACAAAGCAAAAACGACCAAAAAATTGTCATAAATAATTATTATTTAAAAAAATAAAAATAAAACTCAACATCGTATAACAAAGAATATCTGGTTCAGAAAATATGACCTTTTAATTTTAAGTGGATGTCATATTTTCTTCACCCATATTTTTGCCTCTTTTTTCCATTAGAATTTAATAATGAAGCGAGACAAAAACATCAGATATTCTTATACATTATACGCAATAATAAGAAGCTTTTAATAACTAATTAATTGATTTTGGCAATTTATTCACTAATAAAAATTATATGAGTATTGAAAAAAATATGGAGCTTGGAGTGCCTCCACAAGAAACACTAAAAAACGAGATTGTTGAAGATCAAGAAAAAAATGAACAAGAAAAAGGGGTTGAAAACCTCGACTCAGCTTTAGATAAAACAGAAAGGGAATTTTTAAATTTACAGAATGAGACTGAAAAAATGAGTACTGATGAAGAATGCTATGATATAATTAAAGGACTTACAGGTTTATACGATAGAACTTTGAATTTATCTAACGAAATTGGATATCAGCCAATGACCGGAAAAAATAAATTTGCAACACCAACGGCTATAGCTAATGAAAGAAGAATAAAGCCCCTGAGAGATAAGATACATAATTTTTTAATGGATGAAGCATGGAAGAAGCGTGATGAACTTAAATCT
Source organism: Candidatus Falkowiibacteriota bacterium (assembly GCA_003231075.1). Lineage (GTDB taxonomy): Bacteria > Patescibacteriota > Patescibacteriia > Patescibacteriales > SZUA-104 > SZUA-104. Next base: position 2,208 of record QIIF01000018.1, read on the forward strand.
CAGCAAAAATAAATTGCTAAAATTTTCGCCGCTTCTGACGGCTCTATGCTGTGCGCGGAGTTAAATTGCAAGCGATGGTTAGATGATATAAAACGCTTTAGTATTATCCACGGTTTGCAATCCGGCTCCGCGCAAAGCATGGAGCCGTCGGGCGTGTCCCGCGCCAAGTTTATGGAAAATTTTGAAACAACAAACTTGAAAAGGTCTATAGAAACTCTCAGCGGCCACTCTGGAGATAAACTTCGTGCTGCGCAAAAATTTATGGCCAATTTAGCTTCTATTCCAGAACAAGAGCAATCTTTTCAATATGTCATCCAAGTGTTTACGGAATTAACACAACCCCAGAGATTAACATTATTACGGACAATTCAGGCCCATCTTGAGAGAGATCAATACACTTGTCTGGCTATTATTCCCAATAAATTTATTATTGAGCATGTCCTTGATAGACTGAAAGATGAAATTACCAAAAAAGAAGGAATTTTATTTAAACAAGAAGCGCATGGTTCAAAGGAGGAAATCTCCAGATTGGCAGATTTAATTGAAGACATAAAAACAAAAATTGCAGAAATTTCTATTAAAGAAAAAGATTTGCATATTTCACAGAAACTTCAAGCTTTTCTGGCGACACTAACTGATAATCAATTCGCGCGATTGATTATATTTATTACGAGAATGAGAGATATTAAGGCCTGTAGAGACAGATTTCAAGAAGTGGTTGATGAAGATTATATAGCTAAACAACTCGGAGAGAAAGATGACGGCTTTTTAGAATTAAACATCAATAAAGATTTTTTGCAATTTTTGCGAGAAACTGATAGGAGCATGGTTGCCGAGATGACCAAAATGGATTTTCAGGAGCTTACCATGTTAGTAGATGCTCTTGAAGAAATAAGAAGTAAAAAGTACACACAAGGACAAACAAAATAAAACAAATTTTTGACGGCTCCATGCTGCAAGCGATGGTTAGACGATATAAAACGCTTTAGTATTATCCACGGTTTGCAGTCCGGCTCCGCGCAAAGCATGGAGCCGTCGGGGGGCTTAA
>QIIF01000032.1 GCA_003231075.1 Candidatus Falkowiibacteriota bacterium
AAAAAAATTAATAAAATAAAATAAATATAATACTATGCTTACACAAATTTTTAGCAATCAAAATTTACAAATTTCATTTTTAGGCAATACGGTTTATGCTTGGCTAATCGCCATTATCGTATTTTTTGCCGTTATGGCGGGGCTGAAAATTTTTCAAGCCGTCATTATGGCTAAATTGACAAGCTGGTCAAAAAAAACAAAAACAGAAATTGACGATATTGTCGTTAACGCTATTAACGCGATTCATTGGCCGTTTTATGTTTTAATATCCTTATATGTCGGGCTTAATTTTGTAAACACGGCAGAAGTTTTGAGCCGGTGGTCGTATTACGCTATTCTTATAGCCATAGTTTATTATACGGTAAAGGTAACACAGGAATTTATTGATGTGGGCGCGAAAAAAATTATTCAAAAAAGAAAAAAAGAAGAGTCGGCAGGGTATGACGCCGGAATAATTAACGCGTTAAGCGCGGTTATTAAATTTTCTTTATGGCTTGTGGCCGCGTTGCTTCTTTTGTCAAATTTCGGTTATAATATAAATTCGCTGATCGCCGGGCTTGGCATCGGCGGTCTGGCAATCGCCTTGGCTCTTCAAAATATTTTGAGCGATTTATTCAGCGCCGTGTCAATTTATTTTGATAAGCCGTTTAAGGTTGGTGATTTCATAATTATCGGCGATTATATGGGTATTGTTAAAAAGATAGGAATGAAAACAACCAGAATTCAAACTTTGCAGGGGGAAGAATTGGTGGTGTCAAATAACGAATTAACCGCCGCCAAAATTCAAAATTTCGGCAAGATGGACCGCCGCCGCATAGTGTTCGGCATAGGGGTCGCTTATAACACTCCTCATGAAAAATTGAAGAAAATTCCGGATATGATTAAGGATATTATTAACAAACAAGAGATGGCTAAAGTTGATCGTGCCCATTTTAAATCTTTCGGGGACTCCAGTTTAAATTATGAAATCGTTTATTATGTGACTATCGGGGATTATAATAAATATATGGACATCCAGCAGGGGATTAATTTAGAAATAGTAAAAAAATTTGAAAGCGAAAAAATAGAGATTGCTTATCCGACCCGAACGGTTTATTTAAAAAAATAAGTCTAACCGAGTTTCTTGGCGATCAACGACATTTTTTTATTATTCAATCAACAGCGCCGCGCCGATAGCGCCGGCTTCTGTCCCGAGCTTGCTTTTTAATATTTTTGTATTTCTTGATTCCGGATTCATAATATGCTTTTTCATTATTTTTTTCGTTTTAGGTATAAACAAATTACTCGCTTCCGCCGCGCCTCCGCCGATAATAAACACTTCCGGATCAATCAAATTCACTATGTTAGCTAAAAATATTCCAAAAAGCTCACCCAATTCGTTAAATACTTTCTCGGCTAAAATATCGCCGCGGTACGCTTCCTGGGCTGTTTTAAATAAATTATGCTGTGTTAATTTTTGATAAATTGTCTCAAGGTCGGCCATTTCTTCCGCGTCCATATTCATAATAAATCTGCCCGGCTCATTAGCGCCCGAGGAAGCTCCGTAATATATCTTATTGTTTATCCACCATCCGCCCCCGATGCCGGTTCCGATTGTTACTCCGTATATATTATTATATTTTTTTCCGGCGCCCAGCGCGCTCTCGGCTCTAACAAAACAATTAGCGTCATTATCCATTATAACCGGCAAATCCTCTTTTTCCTCCAATAAACTCGCTAACTTTATTTTATTTAATATTTCTAAATTAGGAGAGTTTTTCGCGATTATTTGTTTTTTAAAATCAATCACTCCGGCCGCGCCTATGCCGATTCCTTTTACTTTTATTTTCATATCGCGCGCTTTATCCAGCAACGGCTCTATCAGGGCTTCAAGCATAATCAACAAATGGTTAAGGTTGTCTTTGGGAGTGGCCAGCGCGTAATCAGCTAATATCTTTTCGCCGTCAAAAAGCACGGCAGACATTTTGGTGCCGCCTATGTCAATGCCGATGGTGTATTGTTTTTTTTCTGTATGTTGCATATAGTATTAAAATTCTAAATCCAAAATCACAAATCCCAAATAAATTATAATTTTCAAAATCCAAAATTCAAAATGTTTTGAAAATTATAATTTTGAATTTATTTGGAATTTGTAATTTTGAATTTGGTGCTTTATTTAACTAAAGCTCTATTCATTAAAATAATAATTTTGCCTCATTCCACAACTCAGGACGATTATTCACTTCCCTCTCCCAATACCACCACTCAACCCCCCACAAATAGAATTCTTTAAATCCCGCTTTACGGCTGAACTCCAAAATTTCTTTAAACTTCTTTAAGTTCATTGTTTTGTCCCTTTCTGCGCGGGTGGCGTATTGATAAGGAATTTTCGCCCATGGCTCGGCTTGCAATTCAATCACTATCCATTTGTCCGGTTTGGCGAAAAGTCCGACTATGTTTTTTTTAAATCTGAAAAACCCCGGACCGATAGGATAATGGATATACATTTTTAAATGTTTTGAATAAGTGTCGCGGTACATTGTCGTGCCGAAGATGTCAGCTCGGCGCGCCGCCGGAATCCATGTGGAAAGCTCGCCCGAGTCGGTAATGACAATGGGGCGCGAATCCAATCCGCGCGCCAAAGCGATTTCCTTGTCTAAAAATTTACTATCCAGCTTGGGGCAATCGCCGAAGTGTGATAAAAACGGCTCATTTTCTATTTGCCAAGCGATTATTTGTTTATTATTTTTGTATCTGTTAATGGTTTTTTTAATGTAGAAAAGTATTTTTTGTTCCCTTGCTTTTTTAGGCAATTTTGCCGCCCAATCGGGAAAATGGCATTCCGGCCATCTCGGCAACCGTCCGCCAACCGCCAGAATAATTCGCGCGTTTCTTTTACCGGCTTGATCAATTTGCCAATCCAAATCATTCCAAATAAACTCTCCATTTTTCGGTTCAATTTCGTCCCAATACGCCGATAAACGCAATTTTTTAACTTTTAATTCATCTAATATCGCTAAATATACTTTTTTCCAATCCAAATTTAAGCTTTCCGCCTGTTTTTTTGAAAAAGTTACTCCATATTCCAATTCATCTTTTTTATAAATATGCCCGCGGCTCAGCAAAAATAAAAGAAATAAGAGAATTATTAAAACTATAAATATATTTTTAATTTTTTTTGTTTTTTTAAA
>QIIF01000078.1 GCA_003231075.1 Candidatus Falkowiibacteriota bacterium
ATAAACTATGAGCCATAAAAATATTATTAACATTTTAGGGATTAATATATCAATATTAAATAAAAAAGAAGTTCTTAAAAAAATAGGGCGATTTTTAGAGGACGGAAAACAGCATCAAATTGTTACGCCCAATCCGGAATTTTTGTTAAGCGCGGAAAAAGATGAAGAGTTTTTTTATATTTTAAACAACGCCGATTTAGCGGTTCCGGACGGTATCGGATTAAAATTCGCGGCGTGGGCGATGGGTAAAAATATCCGCAAGATTACCGGCGCGGATTTGGTTAAGGATATTTTAAAAATCGCGCGAGAAAAAAGCTTGAAAGTCGCGGTCGTAAATCGGAACGAGGGGCTATCCGCCACCGAGGACATTGAAAGAATTTTAAACAAAAATTATCCCGGGTTAAAATTTATCGTTAAAAATATAGAGAGGGAAACTGTGAGTTCAACGGAACTAAGTTCCGAAGCTTCGGAACTTAGTTCCATGCGTTCCATGCGTGATTTTCAGCCGGATATATTATTTTGCGCGTTAGGCGCGCCTCATCAAGAAAAATTTATTTACCATAATCTGAAAAATCTTCCGTCGGTAAAATTGGCGATTGGAGTCGGGGGAGCGTTTGATTTTTTAACAGGTAAAATAAAACGGGCGCCCGAATTTATGAGAAGCTTGGGGCTTGAATGGCTGTGGCGGTTATTTAAACAACCATGGCGCCGGAGGCGCATTTACAACGCTGTAATAGTTTTCCCGATACTATTTTTTAAATGGAGATTTATCCTGCCGTTTCTGTACCGTCCCAATGCCGTTTGCATATTGTACCGTAGAGACGCGCCGCGGCGCGTCTCTGCCACTGTGGCAAACATGGAATATAAAAAAGACGCGCCGCGGCGCGTCTCTACGGGTGAATATAAAATATTACTCGTTCAAAGAATTGAAGATCCCGGGCATTGGCAGCTGCCGCAGGGCGGAACCGACGGAGAGGATATAGAAAAAGCGGGCGCGAGAGAGTTAAGGGAAGAGCTTGGCACGGATAAATTTAGAATTGTCATGTCGTATAAAAATTTGTGGAAATATAAATTTGGCGACAGAATTGAAAAGTATATTAAAACAGATGTAATTAAAAGAAAACTCGGCCACAAGGGCCAAAAACAGAGCTTAATAATAGCTGAATTTTTAGGAAAAGACGAAGATATTAAAATAAATTTCTGGGATCATAGCGCTTGGAAATGGGTGGACGCGGAAAATTTAATCAACGAAGTCCATCCGATGAGGCGGGAATCAAATAAAATATTTTTGGAAAAGTTTAAAGGAATTATTGACAAATAGACGATCAAATGATAAAGTAAGAATGTAAGAAATTCTTACTTTTTAATAATTAAAAATCATAAACCTATGAATACTATCGTAAAAACAACAACAAAAGGTCAAATCACTTTGCCGTCGGCTTGGCGCAAGCAATTTCAAACTAATCAATTCATTTTAAGCTATGATGGTGATGTTATGAAAATTCAACCGATAGATTTGGATAAAATTTTAAAAAAAGAAAAGGGAGAAAAAGTAATTTTCAACGCCATTAGGGATAATAATGGCAGAGGAGTAAAAGCTAAAGATTTATTGAAAGTTTTGAAAAAGATAGATGGATAAAATAGAAAAATTATTTAGAAAAATATCTAAAAAAGACAGAGCTATCATAGAGGAGGTGATAGAAATTTTAGAGCTCGGCAAAAAGGACGGATTAGGTGTTAAAAAAATTATTGGAACAAATTTTTTCAGGGTGAGGGTAAAAAATTTTAGAATTATTTTTCATTACGAATACGGGAACATTACCATTGACGGGATTAAGACAAGAAATGAAAACACATATAAGAATCTATGAAGTTTAAAATCAAAAAATTTATTTATCTGCTTAACGACATTACTAATATTGCGCTTAAGAAGAATCGGGTTGAAGCTGAAGAAAACGCGAAAAAGTTGCGTTTTGCTTTAATTATTGTTAGTATTATCTTAGTTTTATCTGTTGCGTTGAATATTTATTTTTATTTAAAATATGACTAAAATCAGGGCGCGTTTCGCGCCGAGTCCAACCGGATATTTACATATCGGCGGGTTAAGAACCGCGCTTTTTAACTATTTATTAGTAAAATCGCAAGGCGGCAGTTTAATTTTGCGAGTGGAGGATACTGATCAAAAAAGGGAAGTAGAGGGGGCGATAGGGCAGTTAGTTAAAATTTTGGATTGGGTCGGCATTGAATTTGACGAAGGGCCTAATATCGGCGGCGAGCATGGGCCGTATATTCAGAGCCAAAGATTGGATATTTACAAAAAATACGCGAATGAATTATTAAAATCAGGCAATGCTTATCGTTGTTTTTGCTCGCCCGAACGACTTGCCGCTACGCGAGAAGAACGGCAAAAAAAGAAATTACCGCCAAGATATGGCAGGGCTTGCCGCGATTTAAGCGCGAAAGAGGTGGAGGAGAGAATTAAAAACGGTGAGAGATTCGTAATCAGACAGAAAATGCCCCTTGCGGGCGAGATTAAAATTTATGATGAGTTGCGGGGAGAGATAAAATTTAAGGCAGAGGATTTGGACGACCATGTTTTAATAAAGTCAAACGGAATTCCGACTTACCAGTTCGCTAATGTGATTGACGACCGTTTAATGGAAATAACCCATGTTTTGAGAGGGGATGAGTGGATAGCGTCCGCTCCTAAGAATATTCTGCTTTATCAAGCGTTTGGCTGGGAGCCGCCGAAATTTGTCCATCTGCCGTTGGTTTTGGACAAAAACGGCGGTAAATTAAGCAAGAGGCAGGGCGATGTAGCGGTGGAGGATTTTAAGGAAAAAGGATACCTGCCCGAGGCATTAATTAATTTTTGCGCTTTATTGGGCTGGCATCCGAAAAATGACGACGAGATATTGAGTATGGAACGGCTGATTAAGGAATTTAATATTAAAGATATGGGAATAAGCCCGGCGATTTTTGATATTGAGAAATTGGATTATTTGAATGGGTATTATATTCGTCAATTACCATTAGATGAATTAACGGAATTATGCTTGTCATATTTAATTAGCGCTGGATTTATAGAGGAAATGCAAAAATCAAAAATCAAAAATCAAAATGACAATTTAAAATTTAAAAATAAATTAA
>QIIF01000014.1 GCA_003231075.1 Candidatus Falkowiibacteriota bacterium
TTTTATTTTAGCGAAGCGCGTTATGCCGACTATCAATCAGCTTGTCCGCAAAGGCAGGAAAACAACTAAAGAAAAAAGCAAATCTCCGGCTATGCAATCCGTAATGGACAGCTTGCACAGGAAGAAATCCGATTTGCCCAAAGGAGCTCCTTTCAAAAGAGGAGTGTGCTTAAAGGTGACCACGACTACCCCTAAGAAGCCGAATTCAGCTTTGCGTAAAATCGCCCGCGTCAGATTATCAAATGGAATGGAAGTGACGGCGTATATTCCGGGAATGGGGCATAATTTACAAGAACACTCTATTGTAATGCTTAAGGGCGGAAGAACAAAGGATCTGCCGGGCGTGCGATATAAAGTCGTGCGCGGAGTTTATGACGCGCAAGGAGTTGAAGGGCGGAAACAGTCAAGGAGTTTGTATGGAGCGAAAAGAGAAAAGAAATAACATAATCCGAATCTACGAATTATATCCGAATGCCCCAAATAATTAATATACACGTAATTTGGATATAAAGATATTCGGAGCATTCGGATATTAATTCGGGGCATTAGGATTATAATTATATGCGAGGAAAACAAGCGCCAAAAAGAAAAATTGAAGGAGACGCGAAATATAACGACGCTGATGTCGCTAAATTTATCAATTATATTATGCGCCGAGGCAAAAAATCCGTAGCCGAGAATGTCGTCTATGGCGCTTTTGATATTATTAAAGAAGAAACCAAGCAGGATCCGCGCCATGTTTTCCACAAGGCGCTAAAGAAGATTTCACCGCTTTTGGAAGTTCGCGGCAAAAGAGTCGGCGGCGCCAATTACCAAGTTCCGTTTCAAGTTCGGGGAGAGCGCCGTTTTACTTTGGGGTGCCGTTGGCTGATTGAAGCGTCAAAAAACAGGAAAGGAAAGCCGATGTATGAAAAACTGGCGGCGGAGATTTTGGAAGCTGTTAACGGAGAGGGCGCGGCCGTGAAGAAAAGAGAAGATGTGCATAGAATGTCCGACGCCAACAAAGCGTTCGCCCATTTCGCGAGATTCGCGAGATAAAATTTTAAATTTCTAAATTATAAAATTATAAATTAAAAATTAAAATCCCCCAACCCCCTTTATCAAGGGGGCAATTAAAAAAAATTATGCCAAGAGAATATCCGCTTGAAAAAACCAGGAATATCGGGATTATCGCCCATATTGACGCCGGTAAGACAACTGTTACCGAGCGTGTTTTGTTTTACACCGGAAAAAAGCACAAGATTGGAGAAGTGCATGAGGGCGCGGCTGAGATGGATTGGATGGAACAGGAGCAGGAAAGAGGCATTACCATTACTTCCGCGGCCACTACTTGTTTTTGGAAGGACGCGAGAATTAATATAATTGACACTCCCGGCCATGTGGATTTTACCGCCGAGGTTGAACGCTCATTGCGCGTTTTAGACGGCGGTGTTGTTATTTTTGACGGCGTTGCCGGCGTGGAGCCGCAATCGGAAACCGTCTGGCATCAAGCTGATAAATATAATGTGCCCCGCATCGCGTTTATAAATAAATTAGACAGAACGGGCGCTGATTTTTATAAAGATTTGGATTCTATTTACGACAGATTGACTAAAAATGCTTATCCGGTCCAATTGCCTATCGGGGCGGAAGCCGATTTTAAGGGCATTGTTGATTTATTTGAACAAAGAGCGCGCGTATACCAGGATGATATGGGAACCAAGTGGGAAGATATAGATGTACCGGAAGATATGAAAGAAAAAGTTAAGGAATATCGCGGTAAATTAATTGAGGCGATTGTGGAAAATAATGAAGAATTAATGAATAAATATTTGGGAGGCGAAGAGATTGATGTTGCCGACCTTAAAGCTGAATTAAGAAAAGCGGTTTGCGCCGGAGCTATTGTTCCCGTGTTTTGCGGGAGCGCTTTAAAAAATAAAGGCGTTCAGTTTTTGCTTGACGCGGTTGTTGATTATTTGCCGTCGCCCTTGGATGTTCCGCCGTTAACCGGATTTGATCCTAGGGATGAAGAGAAAAAAATAGAAGTTAAACCCGATGATAATGAAAAATTCGCGGCATTGGCTTTTAAAATAGCGACTGATCCGTTTGTGGGAAAATTGGCGTTTATCAGGGTATATAGCGGAACTTTGAAATCCGGCTCTTATGTTTTAAACTCATCAACTGGAAAGAAAGAACGCATTGGACGGTTGGTCAGGATGCACGCCAATCACAGGGAGGAAGTGCAGGATATTTACGCCGGTGAAATAGCGGCTGTTATCGGGCTGAAAGGGACTACCACCGGACATACTTTATGCGATGAATCACGGCCGGTAATTTTAGAATCAATTACTTTCCCGGAACCGGTAATTTCTATCGCGGTTGAACCGAAGACGAAAGCGGATCAAGAAAAAATGGGTATGGCTTTGGCTAAATTGGCCGAGGAAGATCCGACATTCAGAGTGAAGACCGACGAGGAAGTAAATCAGACATTAATCTCCGGAATGGGCGAATTGCATTTGGATATTATTATTGACAGAATGAAAAGAGAATTTAATGTAGAAGCCAATATCGGCCAGCCGCAAGTCGCTTACAGAGAGACAATAAAATCTCAAGCGGAAGCGGAAGGAAAATATGTTAAGCAATCGGGCGGACGCGGCCAATACGGGCATTGCTATTTAAGAATTGAACCGCAAGAAGAAGGCGCCGGTTTTGAATTTGTGGACGAAGTAAAGGGCGGATCTATTCCAAGAGAATATATTCCCGCGATTGAAAAAGGAGTTAAAGAAGCGATGGATAAAGGCGTTATCGCCGGTTATCCGATGGTTGATGTGAAAGTAACCGTGTACGACGGCACATACCATGAAGTTGATTCGTCCGAAGGAGCGTTCAAGATCGCCGGTTCAATGGCGTTCCAAGACGCGGTCAAAAAAGGAAATCCGATTTTGCTTGAACCGATTATGAAAGTTAATGTAATTACGCCGGAGAATTTTATGGGAGATGTTATCGGTGATTTGAATTCCAAAAGAGGGCAGGTTGGAGATATGGCGGACAGGGGCCAAGTCAAGGAGATTACCGCCACAGTTCCTTTGGCGGCGATGTTTGGCTACGCTACGCAATTAAGATCAATGACGCAGGGACGAGCCAGTTATT
>QIIF01000179.1 GCA_003231075.1 Candidatus Falkowiibacteriota bacterium
CCATGGCTTAGTTACTTGGGGCTTAGAATGTATACAGGCCTAATTAACTAAGCGACTAAGCAACTAATCAACTATAATTTATGTCAAAATTCATCATCCAAGGGCAAGCGAAATTGTCCGGCGAAATAGAGGTAAAAGGGGCTAAAAACGCCGCGTTGAAAATTATTCCGGCGGCGATTTTGTCGCGTGAAAAAATCACCATATATAACATGCCTAATATTGAAGATACTGATCGGGCGCTTGAGCTTATGGAAGAGTTGGGGGCGGAAATCAAACGGACAAACGCGACAGTGGAAATACAAATCAAGGAACTGTCTAAAAACGGAATAAGCGAAAAGACATCCGGAAAATTCCGCGCCTCAATTATGTTCGCCGCCCCCATTCTCGCCCGCGCCGGCGAAGTAAAATTTCCCCATCCGGGCGGATGCGTGCTCGGCGCCGCCACTCGGCCGATTGATCTGTTTTTGGACGGCTTTAGGGCAATGGGGGCGGAAGTAAAAGAAAAAGAAGACCATTACCATATTAAAGCCAAAAAATTAAATGGTTGCGAGTATTTTTTTACAACAGTGACAGTCACCGGCACCGAAGCGATGATGATGGCCGCTATTTTAGCCGAGGGAAATACTGTTTTGAAAAATTGCGCGATGGAACCGGAAATTCCGGTTTTGGCGGAATATCTGAACAGGCAAGGAGCGCGTATAATCGGCGCCGGAACGCCAACCATAAAAATTGAAGGAGTTAAAGAAATAAAAGCCGGAAAATTCAACATTATTCCGGACCGCATTGAAACCGGCACCTTCGCCATCTTGGCGGCGGCAACAAAATCTGAAATCAAAATTACAAACTGCAATCCGTCTCATATTGAATCGCTTTTAAGCATATTTACAAAACAAGGAATAAAATTTGAAACCGGAGAAGATTGGCTTAGAATCATGCCGCCTAAAAATATAACGCCATACAACATAAAAACGCATGAATACCCGGGCTTCCCCACTGATTTGCAATCGCCGTACACGGTTTTGGCGACGCAAGCGAACGGCTCTTCGCTTATCCACGAAACAATCTACGAACGCCGCCTCTTATTTACGGATATGCTCGCGCAAATGGGCGCGGACATTATTATGTGCGATCCGCATCGCGTGGTAATAAACGGCCCGTCAAAATTATACGGCAGAAAATTAACCTCGCCCGATCTGCGCGCCGGCATCACCATGATCATCGCCGCCCTAATCGCCGAAGGCGAAACCGAAATAGACAATATTTACCAGATTGACCGGGGATACGAGGATATAGACGGACGGTTGCGGGCGTTAGGAGCGGACATAAAGCGCATAGGCACGCTTTTGTAAAATTTTAAGATAAAGAAAATTCTTAAATTACAAATTCAAAGCACCAAATAACAAATAAATTCAAAATTCTAATTTCCAAAATTCAAAACTGTTTTAGATTTTGGATTTTGGTTATTGTAATTTATTTGGAATTTGGAATTTTGGATTTGGAATTTTTTTAGTTAATTTTAATAATTTAAACATTTTACTATGTCCTTAAAAACCCGCCGCTTATTATTTGTATTTTTTATAATCGCCTTCCTGATAATCACCCCGCTGGTGATATCTTACGCGATCGGCTACCGGATTAGTTTAAGCGGAAAAATTCTGCAAAAAACCGGTATGTTTATTTTGGATACCGAGCCCGAAGGCGCTAAAATTTATTTAAACGGAAAGCCCATACAATTATTTTTTAAAAAATATTTTCAAAAAGATGAAAGCTATGTCACCACTCCGGCAAAAGTAAAAAATCTTCTGCCCGGAAAATATGATGTTAAACTGGAGCTTGACGGTTATTGGGACTGGCAAAAAAAACTTGAAATCAAACCGGGGATGTCAACTTTTGCCGAAGATATAAATTTATTTAAAAAAAATCTTCCGCTTTTAATCCGCAACGGAGAAATAAAGCAAACTTCACTTTCCCCGAACGGCAAATATTTGGCGATTGCCGCTGATAAAGAAATTGATTTGATTAATTTGGATAATGAAAAAAAAATAAAACTTGGAGCATTGAATCAAATTTCAAAAACCGCGGAACTCGGTTCCGGGTACCCGGAACCGAGTTCCAATCCGTGGTTCGGTTTGTGGTCGCCTGACAGTAAAAAAATAATATTTAATAATATTGTTTATAATATTGGCAATTTATCCGAAAAATTAAATTTAAATAATTTTATCAAAGATGGTATAATAAAACCGAAATGGCGCGGCAATAACGAAATAATTTATCTTTCTGCCGGCAGGAGCAATGTTAAAAGCTTTAATTTATCCGATAATACAATTAAAACTTTAGTGAAAGACGGCAAAATTATTGATTTTACCAATAAAAACGGCAATATTTTTACCGTAAGCCAATCCGGAAAATCAACTAACCTTGATATCTATAAAACCGGCAGTCTAAAAAAAATAAGAAGCATTGAACTCCCCTCTTTTTCTAATTATAAATTTATAAACCGCGAACGGGACATAATCAATCTTTACGACAAAAAACACCAAATTCTTTATTTAATCAATCCGTTTTCACAATTTCCGCTGGTAGAGACAATAAACAATGTTAAACGCGCGCGCTGGGTTGGCGAAAATAAACTTTTATACTCAAATGATTTTGAAATATGGATAGCTGATTTTAATCCCGGTTATTCGGGACGAAAAACTTTATTAACCCGCATCAGTAATCCTATTAATGAAATATTTTGGCATCCGGACGGCAACTATGTTATTTATTCAACCGATAACGCTATTTACGCGATTGAATTAGATGATCGGGAAAAACGCAATATTACCAAACTGGTTAAACTTGATTATATAGCGTTTCCATTTCTTAACACAACCGGGAATAAACTATATTTTTACGCCAAAATCGGCAAACAAAAAGGATTATACAAATTATATATACAGTAAATTTAAAATATGGTATAATAAAGAAGTAGAAAATTCGTCAAATAAAAAGTAAAAAATTGATAAACTTTCTACTTGATAAACTTTCTACTTGATAAACTTTCTACTTGATAAACTTTCTACTTGATAAACTTTCTACTTGATAAACTT
>QIIF01000125.1 GCA_003231075.1 Candidatus Falkowiibacteriota bacterium
ATATTAATCATATATATAAAATCAAAATGTAAAAATCAAATATCAAAATGACAATAAAAAATTAAAAATTCTACAAAAAAAATTCGCGTTAAAAATTTTGCATTTTGAATTGTTATTTTAATTTTTAAATTTTGATTTTTAAATTAAGCTATGCGATATATTTTTCTATAAATTTTTTGCTTAACATCTCCATCTCCCTCCTCCCGTTTTCTGTTTTATCGTCATACCCGAGCAAATGCAGCAGCCCGTGGATTAAAATAAAAATCAATTCTTGCCGTACACTGTTTTTATACACCTTTGCCTGCCTTTTAATTTGCGCGTATCCAATAATAATTTCACCGAAAAAATCATTATCTCCGGGAAACGCTAAAATGTCCGTCGGTTTATTTTTGCCTCTGTATGCCTTATTCAACTTACTCATTGACGCGTCTCCGATAAAAGCAATGGATACATCACGATTTTTTATTTTATTTAATTTTAAAAATTGTTCCGCCGTTCTTCCGACTAACGCTAAATTAATTTTACTTTTGGTTTTATTATTTATTTCAATCATAATAATATTATGCCGCAAATCAAGGCTTTTATTTTACGCTATGGGAAGATTGTCGGGCGGAGCCCCTTTAGATTCTTCCGTTTGTTGTTTATTTTCTTCTTTCGCCTCTTCTTTCATAAAATCAGGCTCAGCCGGAATTATTTTCGGCTCTCCGTCAATTTCAATTTCATCGTCAAAAATCGGCTCTTTCAAATCAGCCGACGACGATTCCATAGCGATAGGCAATGTCATCGGCGGTTCGGCTTTGCGGCGGGTCGCTTTTTGTATCAACGGCGCTTTAACAACACTCTCAACCGGGAAATGCCAAATTGTCGCCAACTCCTCTATATTCAACAACCCCGTGCTTCGGCCCGCCGAACTGCTTCTATTAATATAATTATGCACAATACTGCTCTTGCGCCTGTTTACCCGTTTTTCTTTAAAAAAATAAGCGGTAGAAGTGGCGGTAACATCCATATCAGGTTTTAAATTGTTCAAATCCATAGAAGCCAACTGCTTCATATACCCGACAAAACCGTTAACAACTTTCGGTTTATTCATAACATCTTTTTTGGCTATATAAACAAATCTTATTTTAGTTTCAAATCCAAGCTTGCTTACCTTTTCTTGTATCGCTTCCACTTGTTTTTTCTCTTTCGGTTTTAAATTCATCATTTTTAAAGAATCATCCTCGTCTTTTTTTTCTTTAGTTTCATAATCTCCGCCAAAGCTGTATATCGCTTCGCTAAACGCTCCTATTATTCCCATAAATAAATTAATTATCCAGTCCGCAATATTGTTTTTTGTTTTAATTTTTTCCCTTAAAATTTTACTTATTTCTTTGTCGCCGATTTCCGGCCATTTAAAATCAATAGGGACGAGAATAATCTGATACCAAAGTTGTTCGCCTTTTCTTAAACTGCTGGTCAAATCCATTAACGAAGCCATCGGATCGCGAAATGTCACTTTCGGATCCCCCATTTGATGTTCAAACTCCACATATGTTTTAATGGGATAAGCCGGATTTTTAACTTGAATAAACTCAGCTCCCCAAACATCATATTCATCATCCGGAAACTTAGTCGGCATGCCTTCGGTATAATCATCCACCTCTGTAATTTCCGCGTCCGGATATTGGGCGTAAACCGCTGACTCCACTAAGTCGCGCGATTGCGCCGGCGCGCGGACCAAAAATTGGGTATAACCATCTATGCTCACGATCTCAAAACTGAACGACAGTTGAAATTTCCCTTCCCAATACTTTTCAATTAAATTAATGGAGCCATGAGCGCCGGCTAAATAACTGAACATATTTTCCACCGCCTTCGGAGATTGCTCGTTGCCGCGCGGTATGTCTATAGCCAAAAATATATATCTTTGGACCGCTCCCCATTTACTTTGTATATAAAAAAGCCAAAGATCTTTAAAACCCAATAAAAGAACAACAGCCACCGGAATCCAGCCGACAGTAAATAATATTTGTTTTAATATAATCACAGGCGGTTGGTTAAAAAACTCCATTATTTGAGATAAATTAATTACAATATTCATAAATTAATACAATAGATAACGGACGATATGGCAAGAAGCTATGATTATGCTTATTTAAGGAGGACTGTCTAAAAACTTGCTTTCGCGCGAACGAGAAATTAAATTTCACTCGCAATGGCATTCGGCGGCAGTTCATTATTATTTTACCATATTTTTCTTATATTTACCAAATAAAAAAACAGATTAGGTTAATTAATTTTAATAATTAAAAATCACTAAAATTCTAAATCTGTTATTTTTTATTTTTTTATTTTTAGCGTAAATTGATCCCTATTTTTTTCAAATCTATTTTTATCCATTAATGCTAAAGATATCGTCGCCTTTTTAACTAAACGCTGTTCTAAAACACGCTTTATAATATCATCGCGGCTCATCGGCTCATCGGCTTTACTTAAAATATGAACAACTACATCGGCTACTGTCCCCTTTTTACAGCCCCACTCTCTTAAACCATATAATCCGCGCCCGACTAAAACATATTTACTGTCCAAAATAAGTTCATTATGCGCCGTATCGGCGTTAGCGAGTTTATTATCAAAACCGATTTCATTAATTCTGTCCGCTATTTGCATAAAATGCATAGGTTTTCCATGGTCTGCCAAAACTAAATACACTTTATCGTTTATTGTTTTAGGATTTATTGCGCGCCAATTATGCGCGCCCCAATAGCCGAATTTATTTTGTTCAATGTGTTTGGCGGCGCGCAAAATTGAGTATATAGTCTTATTATTATTGATTAAATCAGCGTCTTCTTTAAAAAAATCAGCGCGCAAAATCGGAGAAATATCAATATTATTAGGCGCGCTTAATTTATTTTGATGCCTTTGAAAGCTCTCCATTTCTTCAGCTAATTTAATAAGTTCTTCGGTTTTTAATATTTTTTTTAATTCCTTGATTTTATTTAATAATTCTTCGGCCATTTCTTCCAAATGATTTAATTGTTGGTGTTTAAT
>QIIF01000182.1 GCA_003231075.1 Candidatus Falkowiibacteriota bacterium
TATTAAAATTGTGCGGACTTAAGATGGGATTTGAACCCATGAAGCTTCCAATATTCATTAAGCCTTTTCTGTGCTTTTTTACCACCTGCAGGTATGCGGGTCTATTTACACAAAATAATCCAAGCACGGGATGAGGGAATCGAACCCCCGCCAGAAGTTTTGGAGACTCCTGTACTGCCACTATACTAATCCCGCAAATTAGTTAAAAGTCGAAAAGTTAAAAATTCTTAAAACCGAAAATCTGAAAAGATTTTCGATTTTATAGACTTTAAAATATTTAAATAAGAATAACGCGAATTAAATCACCCCAGCCACCCTTTACTAAAGAGGGGAATTATAAACTTTATGAACTTTACAAGCTTTTAACTAACCTTTATTTTGTTTCTTTATGAGGAATGTGCTTTCCGCAGAATTTGCAAAATTTTTTCAACTCTAACCTGTTTTTCAGAGTTTTTTTATTTTTACGAGAATAATAATTCACTCTCTTGCACTCAACACATTCTAGTTTTATCATGTTATCCTGGGACATATTGAATTTTCGATTTCAGATTGGCGATTTTCGATTATTTGTTCAAAAACCAAAACAACCTATGAATCATATTATGATTAATATATAAAAAATGCGAATAAACGCATTTTAACCGCACAATAATAATATTACAAAACTATAAAAAAGTCAACACCAACATTTTTAATATAATTCGTTAAATTCGCGCAAATTCGCGGCATCAGCTTTTCCATAATCCATGCAAACTACAATACGCTCTTGCTTGGACGCCGTCCTCTTGAACGCAAAATTCCGCTTGCGGCTCATCGCCCGGATTTAAAAATCGCTTGCATGATTTTCCACCGACCAACAATTCAATCCATTCTATAAAATGCGCTTCTTCCATCGGATGCGGAGCGGATCCGATTTTAACCAAAATACCCCTATCCGTTTTTTCTATAATCGGAATATGCTTGTCCTCCATAACTTTAGTGTCGGAGGGTTTTTCTATTGCCGCGTCAACCGCGTTTTCTTCTTGCAATTTCATCGGATTATTACAACAAACCAGCTCCCCTGCTCCCGTATGCAGAATCTCCACGATATTGCCGCAAACATCGCATTTATAAATTTGATTAACCTGGGTCATTTGCGTAATTATTTCAAATTACAGAATACCGTGTCTTTGTCATTCCGAACGGAGCGGAGCGAAGAGAGGAATCCCTTAAACGCGGAAAGAGACACGAATGTTGGGTTATTTACATTTAAGGGATTCCTCCTCGCGCGGCTCGTTCGGAATGACAAAAAAAGAGTGTATTTTATAATTGAATCAACGGTAATTAATAAGTTTCACAAAATAGTTCAAAATATTTTTGCGGGTGCTTGCAGGCCGGGCACGCTTCCGGAGCTTCTTTGCCTTCGTGAATATAGCCGCAATTGCCGCATTTCCATTTTTTAACCTCGTCCCGCTTAAATACTTTTTCCTGCTCCAAATTCTCCAATAATTTTTTGTAACGCGCTTCATGCGCTTTCTCCGCCTCGCCTACTTCTCTGAACATTTCCGCGGTATCGTTATGCCCTTCCGACTCCGCTTCAGCGGCCATTCTCGGATACATATCGATATTTTCAAAATGTTCTCCCTCAATCGCCGCTTTTAAATCTTCCGCCAAATCATTAACCAAGCCCAATTCCTTCGCCCATAACTTAGCGTGCTCTTTTTCGTTCTCGGCTGTTTCCAAAAAAATATCAGCCATTTGAACATAACCGGCTTTCTTGGCAACGCCGGCAAAATAAGTATATTTATTCCTTGCCATTGATTCGCCGGCAAATGCGTCTTCCAAATTTTTCTTTGTTTTTTCTCCTAAATTTTTCATATTTTTTTAATAACCGCGATATTGCTTTCCGTAAATTTTCGGAAGCAATACCGAAATTATTTTATTTTTAAAATCACCATAGCCCCTCTTTACTAAAGAGGAGGATTATTAGACGCATTATTTATGTTTTTTTACGGTCAAATACATCTTTAATAAAAACCGAAATAGCCGTCGCTACCGGAATTGATAAAATCGCGCCTACGATGCCGGCAATTTGAAATCCTATCAAAAGCACTACTATGCTGATGATTGGATTTAACCCCACGGCCTTTTGCATAATTTTCGGCGCCAAAATATTATTTTCCGTCAATTGTATTACATAATATAAAATAGCGACAAATACAGCCAGCATAGGCGCTTGCATAAAAGCTAAAAATACGGCCGGTATGGCGGCAAGCATAGGGCCTAAATACGGAATAGACTCGGTTAAGCCGGCAATTAGCGCCAGCACTAACGCGTATTTAACGCCCAATATTGATAAACCGGCATAAGTGAAAACAAAAATTACCAAACTCAAAACTATCTGCCCCCGCAACCACATACCGATTTTTTTCTGCATACGGTTGATTAATTGCATAATATACGGCTGATGTTCGCTCGGCGCTATTGAAAAAATTAATTTTTTTATGGCATTTTCTTCCACAACCATATAAAAAGTCAAAACTAAAACCAAAAAGAAAGAAAATATCCCTCCAAAAATTCCGGTGACGGTTGAAAATACTCCGCCGGCGGCGCTTTGCAGACCGGAACTTATTGTTCCCATATTGTCTTTAACATTCCCCAAAATGCCGCGTTGATCGGTATATTCCTTCAAAGCTGAAAATCCGGCTATAATTTTATCTAAAATATGAGGAAAGCTGAATGTTAATTCTCTGGTTTCTTTAATAATGGGGGGAATAATTAAATAAATTACTAAACTGACAAAAGAAAATAAAGCAAAATAAATTAACAACACTCCCACGCCTCTTGGAATTTTTTTCTCCTGCATCCAATCTACCCACGGATCAATGGAGCTGGCCAAAATTAAAGCCACAAAAAGAATCGCTAAAATATCTTTAACTAAATAAAGAAAATAAACAATCAAAAAAATAAAGATAATTTTAATTATAGCGGCGGTAGTTATATTAATATTGATTGGCCTGTTTTTTAGCTCCATATTATAAT
>QIIF01000031.1 GCA_003231075.1 Candidatus Falkowiibacteriota bacterium
ATAATAATTCAAACTATATGTTATTAAATTTTAAAGTTAAAAATTATCGCTCAATTAAAGATGAAGTGATCCTTGATCTGCAAGCCACTAGGGACAAGGCCATGAAAAATGAATCAACTTTTGATTCAGGTGATATTTCCTTGCTGAAATCTGCCGCTATATACGGCGCAAACGCGTCAGGCAAAAGTAATATTTTAAAGGCCTTAACGGTTTTTCGTATGATGATTTTGGAATCGTTTCTCCGCGGCAATGTAGCGTCTGATTTGCCGAGTGAATATTTTAAATTAAGTTCGGAAACAGAAAATAAGCCGTCTTTTTTTGAAATGACTTTTTTGCTTGACGGAGAGGTGTTTGCTTACGGTTTTGAGTTTGGCAAGAAAAAAATTCATGCTGAATGGTTAAAGCAGGAAAAAGGAAAAAAAACATTATTCAACAGAAAAGGCCAAGAAATTAAAAGTAATAGAAATTATTTTCAGGAATCATCCGCGGTTTTAAAACAACAAACATTAGAAAGAGTTTTGTTTTTATCCGTGCTTGCCAACAACAATACTCCGCTATCTAAAAAAATTATTCAGCTAATTCAAAAAATTAATTTCATTTCCGGCACGAATAGAGGGAATACTTTGAATTTTTCATTTGGACAATTTCTAAGTAATGCCGGCATGGCAGAAAAAATGAAAGATTTTATCGTGAAAGCGGATTTTGGAGTTATGGATATTAGAGCCAGTGAAAAAATGATATTGGCAAAACAGATACAAAACATTCCCGATAAATTCAAAGAAATATTATTCAGAGAAGATTCTAAAATAGCGGAACGAAATTTAAAATTTCTCCATAAAAAATACGACGAGAGCGGAAAAGAGGCGGGGAGCGAGCCATTAGATTTTTTTAGCGAAGAATCGGAAGGCACTCAACAAATGTTCGCCCTGTCCGCTCCGTTTATTGATACCTTGAAAAACGGCAAGATTTTATTTATTGATGAAATTGACGCGAGTCTTCATCCCTTGCTTTGCCAGTATTTAATTTCTATTTTTAATTCCAAGGAAAAAAATCCAAAAAACGCCCAACTGATTTTTACGACTCATGATATCTCGCTTTTAAGCGAAGAGTTTTTACGTCGGGATCAAATTTATTTTGCCGATAAGAATAAAAAGGGAGCCACGGAATTGTTTTCATTATCTGATATATCCGAAAGAAAAGGAGTTGATTTTGCCAAGCGATATTTAGAGGGCAGATACAACGCCTTGCCGTATATAACCGATTATGAAAATATAAAATTTTCTAAGTAATATGATAAAATAATAGAATCAAACATAGAAGACCATGTGATTAAATTATTAGAATCATAAGGATATAAATATTACACAGCGAGTATAATGCTATGGCAAAAGATAATAATCAGCCCACTCTTGAAGAGTGGAAAAAACTATATAAATTGGCCGCTAAATTTGAAAAATTAGCCCCATGGGAGTGGATGTGCGATGTTGATGTTTTTGGCATTATGGATCCGCGGACAAAAGAAATCGCGTATTGCTCCATTATGGGGAACAATAGGGAGTTTTACGGGATGGGTGTTTATGTCGGCGCGGCCGGATTCGCGTCTCTTGATTTAATCGCGCGAGGCGAGATTCCTGACGGCATTGATGATAAAATTAATACGCAAAAATGTTTACTTGTGGAGTATGGCAAGAGGGATCGTATTACGAAAGAAGAGATGGAAATAATTAAAAAAACAGGAGTGAGGTTTGAGCGCAGGAATTTTTGGCCTATGTTTAAAGATTATACGCCCGGTTATTATCCGTGGACTATATCCGGTTCGGATGTTGAGTTTTTAATAACAGTGGTTGAACAGGCGATTGATGTTGTCTCGGACTTTAAAAATAATAAAGACAAGCTTATTGCCCGCGTTCCCGAACAATTTTTGGTTAAAACGCCGGCAGAAAAAAACGGAAAAATATCTTGGCATTATAAATATTCAGCCCCTGAAAAATACATTGAAAATGAAAAAATACCGGCGTTAAGCGAGCCGGATGAAATATTGGCGCGTAATATGAAAAAAGAAATGGAGCCGGATGATAGGGTTGAATGGGAATTTGATTATTTTCGCGCGCGCGAGCCGATTCAGGATGATAAAAAATTATCCCGTCCGTATTATCCGTATATACTGTTCGCGGTTGACCGTATATCGGGAATGATCATAAACATAAGCCTTTCAGATCCGGGTGATGGCAGGTTTCGTATTTTCAGAAAATGCTTTATAGAAGCGGTTCAAAAATCAAATATTTTACCCGGAACCCTGCTTATTAGAAAATATGATTTAGCGGAGATTATGAAGCCGATAGCCGATGTTTTTGGAATTAAGATAAAAATAAGCAATGATTTGCGGATGTTTGATGAAGCAAAAAACAGTTTTATATATGGCGACAGCCCCGTTAAATAAATAATGAAAGTTACCAAAGAACAATTAAAGTATATTTTAGGCGATGATTAGTGAGGGTTAAAGAAATAAAAAAAATAGTTTAATAAAACTGGGTTTAAGATTTAAAGAAAAAGATCTTTGGTGGGCAAGCTTAGGAATAAATGTTGGGCACGAACAAGACGGAAAAAATGAAAGCTTTGAAAGGCCCGTTCTGGCTTTTAAAAAATTTAATAAACACATGCTTTGGGTTTTACCTCTTACGAGTCAAGACAAGATAGGTAAATATTATTATTAATTTGAATACAAGGGAAATAAATATTCCGTTATACTTTCGCAAATTAGAACAATAAGCAGTAAAAGATTATTAAGAAAGATTAGAGTATTTTCAGAAGATGATTTTAATAATGTCAGAGAAAAGATAAAAGAAATTATATAAAAACAAAAACATCTCAGAGAGATGCCTTTGTAAACGATCTTCCTCCTCGCGGAGAAAGTCTCGGAGCTATCGGGCGATAAAACCGTTGATAGCAATTTGTACTTATACTATATCACTCCGTTGACAACATTGTCAAG
>QIIF01000061.1 GCA_003231075.1 Candidatus Falkowiibacteriota bacterium
TGATAAACTTGATAAACTTGATAAACTTGATAAACTTGATAAACTTGATAAACTTGATAAACTTGATAAACTTGATAAACTTGATAAACTTTCAACTAACCCATGGCTACATTATATAGAAAATATCGGCCGCAGAATTTTAAGGAAGTGGTCGGTCAAAATCATATAAAGCTCACACTTGAGCATGAAATAGAATCGGGCAAGCTGGCGCATGCTTATCTTTTTTGCGGCCCAAGAGCGGTTGGGAAGACAACATTGGCGCGCGTATTGGCCAAGGCGGTTAATTGTTTGGACAGGAAAGAAGGTGAACACGAGCCATGTGATAAATGTTTAAACTGCGAAGAGATAAAAGCGGGGCGAAGTTTGGATACTATTGAAATAGACGCGGCCAGCCACACCGGAGTTGATAATGTGAGAGAAAATATTATCGCTCAGGCGAGAGTGGCTCCGAGCCGGTTAAAATATAAAGTATTTATTATAGATGAAGCGCATATGCTTTCCATTTCCGCTTTTAACGCTCTGCTTAAAGTTTTGGAAGAGCCGCCCGAATATGTTATATTTATTCTCTGCACCACGGAAACCCACAAAGTGCCTACTACCATAATTTCCCGCTGCCAGCGGTTTGACTTTAGGCGTATCAGCGTTAGCGATGTTGTTAAGAAGTTAAGCTATATCGCCAAGACGGAAAAAATTAATATTGATAAATCAATTTTAGAGGCGGTTGCCAGGCAGTCCGAGGGGCATATGCGGGACGCGGAGAGTTTGCTCGGACAAATTATTTCCGTGGGGGGAAAAGAAATAACGCGAGAAGAGGCGGATTTGGTAATCCCGAGGAGCGATTTGGGTGAAATAATAAGTTTAATCGGCTTGTTGGCGAAAAAAGACGCTTCCTCGGCTTTAGGGCTTGTTAATAATTTGATTGATCAGGGGGTGGATTTAAAAACATTTGTAAACGATTTGATTGAAATTTTAAGAAAAATTATGTTTGCCAAGATTAATCCCGCCTTAGCCGAGAGATTGGGCATGGAATTGGGTGAAAGCCTGGAGATTAAAATGAATGAAGCAAGCAGAGATTTAACCCTAAGCCGAACCGTCCTTTTTATTGAACAATTTATCAAAGCCGGAAGCGAACTTAAAGCGAGTTTCGTTATTCAGCTTCCTGTTGAGTTGGCGGTTATTCGTTTATGTTCCGCGGCAACCTCTCAGCCGCCTTCAGCCGTTAATTCACTCGGAACAAATATCGGTAATAATCCCGCGCCGGCCGCGAGAACGGGCTTTACCGCCAACCAAAAGCATGCAGTTGGAGCAGACGCGCAGGCCGATCAACCGGCGGCGCCGTTAACAAATTTAAGCGGGAAAACAATAAGTAAAGATGATGTTTTAGCGAAATGGAACGAGGTGCTTATTAAAGTAAAAAAATACAACCATTCCTTATCTTTTATTCTGCGCGCTTGCGAGCCAAGACAGATAGATAATACCAAATTATGTTTGGCTTTTAAATATAAATTTCATAAAGACAGAGTTGACGACACGAATATAAGAGCAATAATTGAAAAAGTTTTAGTAGAGGTATACAGCGCGCCCCTAACTATTGAAGCGGTGGTTGACGAGAATCTGGAAGTGGGGAATAATGAACGCCCCCTTGAGCAGCCTCCCATTGAGCAGCCCCCCCTTGATAAAGGGGGTCGGGGGGATTTAAAAGGGGATTTGGGAGATGTAAAAGAAGATGATAAAAATAATAATAGCGGCGTTCCAGCCGGTTCCGCGCCGGAGGGCGGGCAGGGCAGTATGATTAACAGCCTGCTTGATACATTTGGAGGAAAGGTGGTTGGGTGAGTTTAGCTTGTAGTTTGTAGCTTGTAGCTCCGCAGCCTTATAAACTTAACTTTGTTATGTTTAAAATTCGGGGATCGTCTAATGGCAGGACATCAGGTTCTGGTCCTGAGAATCGGGGTTCGAATCCCTGTCCCCGAGCAGAATATTTGCTATAAAATCAGTTAGCACGAGATTATTTGCGCATATCATAAAAAATCGCCAAAACATTGGGCGTTTCGATTGAGGAGTTAATAAAGTGAATATGAACATTCTTATTTTGTCATTAATTTTTTTCTCGACCTTCTCAATAATGCTTTTTGATTTGGATTTTAGAAAAGCTAAAAAGATTGAAGGCAAATCAAAGGACGAGCTGAATTCTTTTAAATGGGTAGGTCTTATCTATTTGATTTGTATTGTGTCTTGGATAGCCATTTTATTTATAAATTGGAAAATTGCCTTATTGGGGGTTGTTATTTACTACGCCTCTGCTTTTATCTCCTTGCCTCAAATTATCGGTAGGTTTCTTGTTGGTCTATTTAAATTTAAGGGGAATAAAATTAAATAAAAATATGAAAAGCAAAACACTCGCAACGCCGTTGGCTCCACGCTTTGCGTGGAGCCGAAATGCAAGCGATAGTTAGAAATTAAAACGGCTTATTATTATTTACGGTTTGCAATATGGCTCCATGTAGAGCATGGAGCCGTCGTGAGATATTTCTTGTGCCGAGGCAAACCTATGGTTAAAATAGAATTTGGCCTCAACTGTATCGCTCACAACCTCGTTAAAATATCAAATTGGATTAAAAAAGGAGATAACAAAAAACAATTTAATGCTTTAATGGGATTGCGAACGGCAAGTTAAGGTGTTCAAGTGTCATTTTACCTAAATTCGTATTAATTTTAAAGAGCATAATTAACTTTTTAGACAGCCTGTGCGGAGAGGATTCTGCCGGTTAGCAAGATAAACATAATTAACTCAACCAAATATGGCAGTAAGATATAAATTATACCCGTATTGTTAATCTCCGCGTTATCGGATGAAACCGGCAGAATCCTCCCGCTTGGGCGGGAGAGATTCTGCCGCAGCGAAATAATATGAAAGATAAAGTAAAAGAATACTTTAGAAAAAATAGTTTGAAAATATTTCTTATTATAG
>QIIF01000054.1 GCA_003231075.1 Candidatus Falkowiibacteriota bacterium
CAAAATTAAAAATTAAAAAAATCCCCCAACCCCCTTTATCAAGGGGGCTTTTACTCCCCCCAACCCCCTTTATCCCCAGCGCGAGCTTCGCTCCGCGGGGCAGGCAAGGGGGATTTTAACTCTTTCTTTTTAAAAAAATAAAAAAGGGAATTATTAATATGGAATTTAATAAATTGCAGAAGAAAATTATAGATAATATTTACGGAGCGTATCTGATATCGGCGCCGGTCGGCACCGGCAAGACCACTGTTTTGACTGAAAGAATTATTAAAGCGCTTGAGTCCGGCATTAAGGCGGAAGAAATATTGTGCCTGACATTCACCAACCGCGCGGCCGAAGAAATGGCGGCGCGAATAAGAAAGCGAGTGGATAAAAAGGAAATATTTGACGGCATTACCATTAAAACTTTCCACGGTTTTTGCGCTTACTTTATCAAGGCCGAAGCCAAGCAAATCGGGATTGATTCCGATTTTGTTATTTTTGACGAAAGCGAACAATATGAACTTATGAAAAGCATTCTGGAGAAATATCCGGAAGTTATTGTTGACGGCGGCTCCAAAAAAGAAGTATCCGCCTTAGTTGAAAAA
Organism: Candidatus Falkowiibacteriota bacterium; assembly: GCA_003231075.1. GTDB lineage: Bacteria > Patescibacteriota > Patescibacteriia > Patescibacteriales > SZUA-104 > SZUA-104. The sequence continues at coordinate 588 of QIIF01000054.1, forward strand.
TTGTATAAATACAGATTGAATAAAACGGAAATAGAGATAGGCCTTGATATTCCGCCGGTTTCTTTAGACGGCGCGTTAAAAGAAATTAATAAAGAATATATAAAATCTTTAAGAGAACAAAACGCGCTTGATTTTAACGAGTTGGTTGTTATTACGCTCAAGGCGCTTTATTTGGATGAAGAAATAAAAAATAAATGGTCAAGCAGATATAAGTTTATCCAATTGGACGAATTTCAAGATACGCATTTATCCGAATATTTGGCGGTTAAGGAGCTGGCGAAACAGCATAAGAATATCGCTTTTATCGGCGATCTGGACCAGACGATTTACGGCTGGCGCGGCTCCGAGCCGTTTTTTATCACCCGGCTAATCAAAGAGCATTTTAAGCCGGTGAAAGAATTTAATCTGGAAATAAACTACCGTTTTGACAATAATATTTTAGGAGCTGTAAAATCATTTTTAGGCAGTATGGAAAATTCCGCCACTAAAGAAATATCCGCGCATAGCGCCTCCTCTTCGGCGGAAAAACCGGTTGATGTTTTTGCCGGCCATAATTTCCGCGAAGAAATCAGCTGGGTGGTTGAAAATATTAAAAGCATAAAAGAGAAAGAGCCAAACGCGAGCGTTGCTATTTTGACGCGCGCCAATTATCTAATTAATGCCGTGGCTGATGTTTTTTCCGAATCGGGCATCGCCCATATTACGGTTGATAAATACGATTTTTTCCGCCGGCGGGAAGTTAAAGATTTACTTGCTTATCTAAAAATTATTTTCAATAAATTTGATTTGGAAAGCGCTTTCCGGCTGATACAGAGGCCGGCAAGAAATATCGGTCCGGCGACTTTTTTGAAAATCAGGGAAAAAGGCAATCCGGCCGGGATTAAAATATCCGACTTTTTAAGTTTTAAAAATTATAATTTTCCGGAGCCGTTCTCCCATCTGATAGATATATGGAAACAGGGAAGAATTATAGTCTTGGATACCGAAACGACCGGCACGGATGTTTTGCAAGACGATATTATCCAGATTTACGCGCGGGAAGTCGTGAACGGCGTGATGGGGCGCGAGTTTCATTTTTATTTAAAAAATAATATTCCGGTAGGGCTGTCATTCGCCGTGCACGGCATTACCGATGAATTTTTAAAAGAAAAAGGAAGAGATCCGCGGGAGGTTTTAACCGAATTAAAAGATTTTATCAATAACGGCATCACGGTCGGGCATAATGTTAATTTTGACCTGTCAATGATTACCCAAAATGCGCGGAGGAACGGGATTGATTTTGAGTTCAAGGAGTATTACGATACTTTAGACCTGTCGCGCCGATTTATTGAAGCGGACGATTACCGGCTTACCACTCTCGCCAATATGCTCGGCTTAAGTTCCGCGACTCACGATGCCAAGGACGATGTTATCGCCACTATCGGGCTTTTGGAAATATTAGTCGGCAAATTAGCCGCTAAACGCGAGGAAAGGGTTGAAATTTTTAAAGAGTTTGGGAAAAAATTTATTCAGTTAAGCTCTTTGATTGAATCATGGCAAAAAAAGGCCAAAGTTGAACGGCCGGAAAAAATGCTTCAAATTGTCTGGGAAAAATCAGGGCTTAAAGATTTTTACGAAGAAGATAAGGACGCGACAAAACGGCTTGCCTCCATAGAAACTCTTAAAAAAATATTTGAAGAAAGGGATGACCCGGATAAGCCGCCGGAGAATTCGTTAAAAGAGCTGATCCGCTATACCGCGCTCACCAAAGACATTAATTTTTTAGGGTTGGAAAAAGGAAGAATTCCCATTGTCACCATCCATCAGGTCAAGGGGCTGGAATTTGATTATGTTTTTATTCTGGGCGCCAATGAATTTAAATTTCCGATATATAAGTCCGACATAGAAGAAGAGAAGCGGCTTTTTTATGTGGCGATGACCCGCGCCCGAAAAAAGATTTTTATTTCTTACAGCCGTTTTAACGACTACGGCCGCCCCACAGGCAAGAGCAGCTTCATAGATTTTATCGGTCCGGAGTATGTGAATTTGGTGTAGCGGATGAGATGCTTTCTTATTAAGGCGAGGATTCACGATAGAACTAGGTTCCGAAGCTTCGGAACCTAGTTCTGTGGAAATGAAAAGTAAATTTCTTTCGTTTCTTTAATCATTTTTTCAATTCTGAATTTTTCTTTGGCGTCGGTTTTAGCTTGTTTGCTTAAAGAGTTTTTTAACGCTTCGTTTTCAATTAATATTTTTATTTTTTCGGCTAATTCTTTCGGATTTTTCGGTTCCGCCAGCAAACCGTTCTCGCCGTTGGTTATCATTTCCGGAATTCCGCCGACATCGGTTGAAACAAT
>QIIF01000053.1 GCA_003231075.1 Candidatus Falkowiibacteriota bacterium
AAAATTAAAAATTAAAAATTAATGCCAAATTCAAATAAAATAAATTTTAACAATAAATTTTACATCACAACTCCAGTATATTACGTAAACGCCAGTCCGCATATTGGCCATACTTATACTACGGTGGCGGCGGATGTTTTGGCGCGCTATCATAGGATGATTGGGGATAAGACTTTCTTTTTGACCGGCGCGGACGAGCATGGCGCCAAGATTGAAGAAGTGGCGCGCGCGGCGGGGAAAGAGCCGCAAGAATTCACGGATGAGGTCGCGGCGAGTTTTCAGCTTGCATGGGGCGAGTTGAATATTTCTAATGATAATTTTATAAGAACTTCCAATCCCGAGCATAAAAAAGCGGTACAAAAAGCATTGCAGTTTATGTATGATAAGGGTGATATTTATTTGGGAAAGTATGAAAGTCTGTATTGCAAAGGCTGCGAGCAGTATTTGAGCGAAAAGGATTTGGTTGGCGGCTTATGCCCCGATCATAAAATAAAACCGGAGATGATGAGCGAGGAGAGTTATATGTTTAAATTGTCAAAATATCAAGAGGAATTATTGGCTAAAATAAAAAGCGATGAATTGGAGATTTTGCCGATAGAGAGAAAAAATGAGGTTGTGAGTTTTTATGAAAACGGCGGTTTGAACGATATTTCTTTTTCCCGTAAAAATGTGAAATGGGGCGTACAGCTCCCATGGGACAAAAAACATACCGCCTATGTCTGGGCTGACGCGTTTTTAAATTATTTAACCGGCTTGGACTGGAACGGCTCAATTAATGCCTCCTTGGTAAAGGGGGTTGGGGGGATTAAAAATGAAAAATCCACCAACCTCCGATATTCGCGGGGTAATATTGATTTTTGGCCGGCGGATGTCCAATTGATGAGCAAAGATATATTGCGCGTGCATGCCACAATCTGGCCGGCAATGCTTTTGTCTTTGAATTTACCTCTGCCTAAAACATTATTTATCCACGGTTATTTTTTGATTGACGGGCAGAAAATGAGCAAGTCGCTCGGAAATGTGATAACACCGGGTGATTTGGTTAAAAAATACGGCGTTGACGGGGCTCGGTATTTAATTGTCAGCGCTACAACTTTTGGGCATGACGGTAATATCGGCTGGGACAAGTTTGATGAAAAATATAACGCGGACTTGGCGAACGGATTGGGGAATTTGGCGGCGCGGTCGGTTGCTTTGGCGGTAAAAATGGAAAAATCAAAAATCAAAAATAAAAATGACAATTTAAAATTAAAAATCAAACAATCTTGGAACAGGTATCAAGGCGCTTTAGAAGATTTTAGAATTGATGCGGGTATAAATATAATTAATAATGAAATTAAATATCTTGACGGCTATATAACAGAAAATAAGCCGTGGGAGTTAATTAAGAATGAAGATGAGCGAGTTGGGGCGGTTATGTACAATATTTTAGAAAGAATTCGGCATATTGCTTTAATGGCTTATCCTTTTATGCCTGATACGGCTGAGAAGATTTATGAGAGTTTGGGTTTGGGAATGATAGAAAAGGTTAAGTTTGAAGAAGCGATAAAATGGGGCGGACTGGAAGTTGGAATAAATGTTAAGAAAAGCAATTCACTATTTCCGAGAATATAATAATTCTACCGAGCTTTAGCTCGGGTCCGGCAAGTTTTAACTTGCCGGATATGCCAATAAAACATGCGAAATGTTAAAACAAGAAATCCTGTCTATTCAGATAATACTGTTTATTTTTTAACAGATTCAACATATTTGCATTATCCGTATTTCAAGACAGAGGAACAAAAAATTATTGTTTTAAATCAAATAAAAAAAATAAATAAAGAGTTGGGAATTCCAATTTCAGCTTATAGCATATCCGCGAATCACTACCATTTAAAATTTTATATAGAGAAAAGTTCGGATATGGCAAAAATAAAAAAGTTGCTGCGAGGTGGAATTTCTTATGAATATAGGCGGAAATATAAGGTTGAATATGATAGCATTTGGCAATCCAGAAAAATTATTTATGTGAATTCAGAAAACGCCAATTGGAAAATTACCGGTTATATTATTGGTAATTTATTGAAACATAAGGAAGTTAGCGCGTTTGAAGAATTAAAAGCAAATGAGTTTTCAAGTTTTCGGTATATGGCTGAAAAATATGGGGATGAAGAAATGCGTGAGTTGGTTCGCGGTGTTATAGATATTGAGGAAGATGCTTTTGGCGCGATTGATTTAGGAGGATTGGATAATCTTAATTTTAAAAACAGGGCGGCTAAAGCCGCGTAAACCCGACCTGAAGGCCGGTAGAATTTAAAAGTATGACTATTTTTGACGCAATTCTGCTTATCATCCTCGCCGGCTTCGTGTTTTACGGCCTGTTCTTCGGGCTGATAAAGACAGTCGGCAATCTGGCCGGAGTTATCGTCGGCGCGTTTATAGCCGGCCGATTTTATATTCCGGTTTTTTACTGGGCGAAAGATTTGTTTTTCGGTTATGATAATTTAGGGAAAGTAGTCGCTTTTTTGGTATTATTTACCGTGGCTAACCGCGTAATCGGGCTTGTTTTCGCCCTGATAGACAGGTCATTCGGGCTTATTTCAATAATCCCGTTTTTAAAAACCATAAATCGTTTAGGCGGAGCCGTTCTCGGTTTAATTTTAGGAGGGCTTGTTTTGGGTCTGGTTTTATATGTCGCCGCCCGCTACGCCATCATCGGCTATTTCATCGGCGACTGGCTGGCATCCTCAAAAATTGCTCCGTTTTTAGTAAAATTCGCCGGCGTCCTAACCCCGCTGCTGCCGGAGATGTTAAAGCAGCTGCGGTCAGTAATATGAAGTATGTGGAAATTACCGCCGAACATTACAACGGTTAAAATTTTTACCCATCAAACGAATACAAGAATTTTTTTGCCATTTTTTAATCTTGA
>QIIF01000142.1 GCA_003231075.1 Candidatus Falkowiibacteriota bacterium
AACATTATTACGGGGATTTTTTTATTATCTTTTTTCTCCATAAATATTCATATACTTTTTAATAATATTGTCCCACGACATTTCTCGACTCCAACTTATGGCGTTTTGGGACATTCTTTCATATAATTCCGAATCGCTTAACAGTCTGATAATTTTCTCCGCGGTGTCTTCAGGATTATTCTGTTTCGCCAAAAAGCCGTTAAATCCGTCTTTTATCGCGTCTTCTCCACCATTGCCGTAAGAGCCGACAACCGGCAAACCGCGCGTGTTCGCTTCAAGATAAACTAATCCAAATCCTTCAAAATTAAATTCGTCGCTCAAAGGGGTCAAAACAAAAATTTTTGATTTTTTATAAAGCTCTTTCAATTCATCATCGGAAACTTTCCCGAGCAAAACAACATTGCCGCCCAAATCTAAATCCTTAATCATTTTTTTAATATAGTTTGTGTAATCGTCGTCGTTTTGCGAACCCACTATGCAATATTTAACGCCCGGAATCGCCTTGACGACAATCTCCATCGCTCTAACCATAACATCAAACCCTTTTCTTTTCTTCAAAGATCCGACTCCGATGATTATATTTTCTTTTTGCTTGGCGCCGGGTGTCTGTTTTTCCGCGAAATCAACGCCTACCCCATTCGGAATGACGGTAAAATTAACCAGATCCAGATTAACGCGCTCCAAAACCATTTTTCTCGTGTAATCGCTAACACAAACGACCTTTCGCGCATTTTTGTAAGCAATAGCTTGAAAAATCCTGTAAAAAATACCGCGCAATGTCTTAACGCCATAAGAACCATGAATCGTAATAAAATATCTCGCGCGCGAAATTATAGAAACCAAATAAGCAATAAAAGCGTATGGCTCAACAAAGCAATGGATTAAATTTATCTTTCCCGCTTTTTTAGAATTTAGCAATATTTTCAACGCGTACAAGGGCGCCAAAAAATAATTTTTCTTGAAGCTGAGCGGTTTTGGCAAAATTTCAATTTGTTCAATGTCGCTGCGCTCCTCGCTTTTTTTACTGCAGACAACAACAACTTCAAACCCGTTTTTCAACAGCCGCTCAACAAGAGACAAGGAATAACTTCCCCATCCGCTTTTTTCTCCCAAATCATTTGTAATGATTAAAATTTTCATTGGTCGTCTTATTCTTTATTTTTTAATTTTTTAGCAACGAGTTTTATCCTCTCTAAATCAACATCAACCATCATATTTATCAGCTGCTCAAAGCCGACTTTCGGTTTCCAACCCAATTTTTCTTTGGCTTTGCCGTTTTGGCCTTTTAAAGTAAAAAGTTCCGAAGGCCTCTTATACTGAGGATCCAGCTTCACATATCGGCTCCAATCCTTAATTCCGACCCTGTTAAACGCGGTATTTAGCAAATCCTTGATGCTGTGGTTCTCTCCCGTGGAAATTATAAAATCGTCCGGATTATTTTGCTGCAGCATCAGCCACATAGCTTCCACATAATCGCCGGCGAAACCCCAATCCCTAAAACTATCCAGATTCCCCAGCTTGATATCTTCAGCCAGCCCGAATTTGATTTTAGCGACCCCGTCGGTTATCTTTCTGGTGACAAATTCTTTTCCCCTAATGGGAGACTCATGATTAAATAAAATTCCATTAGCGCAAAACATATTATAACTTTCTCTGTAATTAACCGCCAGCCAGTACCCGGCCAGCTTCGCGATAGCGTAAGGGCTCCTCGGATGGAAATATGTCGCCTCGCTCTGGACGCCTTTATCATTGCTGTTGCCGAACATTTCACTGGTTGAAGCCTGGTAAAATTTCGCGGTCGGGCAAAATGTTTTAACCGCATTTAAAATCCTGAGGGTGCCGGTTGCGTTAATGTCAAAAGTTGTTAATGGCTGATCCCAAGAAATTCCGACAAAAGATTGGGCGGCTAAATTATAAATCTCATCAGGATATATTCTTTTTACGGCGCTTATTAAAGATGCTTCGTCAGTAAGGTCGCCATCAATAAAAGATATTTTATCCGCAACATCCAAATATTCAAGATTAGACATATCACGGCTCGCCACCCTTCGGATTAAGCCAAATACTTTATAATCTTTTTTTAGCAAAAACTGAGCCAAATAAGCTCCATCTTGCCCTGTTATACCCGTTATTAACGCTTTTTTCATACATTTTTAAATAATCTTATGAATTCCGACGCGTATCTTTGCCAGGAAAAATTTTTCGCGCGCCTTAATCCTTTTTTAATTAAACTTTTTCTAAGATTTTCATTGTTGGATAATTTTCTCATTGCCTCTCCAATTTCTTTAAAATTTTTCGGATCAACAAGCAAAGCGGCTCCGCCGGCTGTTTCCGCCACAGCGCCGCGGCTGGAAGTGACAACCGGCAAGCCGCAGCTCATCGCCTCTAAAACGGTAAAGCCAAAACCTTCTATCAAACTCGGAAAAATCAATCCATACGCGTTTTTGTAAACATAGGAAAGCTGATTGTCGTTTATAAAATTCAAAAACACGACTTCTTTTTCTAAATTGTTCTTTTTAATAAAATCAATAATCTTTTTATGGTAATCCCCGCCTCCCTTGCCAATGACTGCCAATTTAAAATTTGTCTCATTATTTTTTTTAAACTCGTTAAAACCTTTTACAACATTAAAAAGATTTTTTCTCTCTTTGATAACCCCGACATAAAGAAAAAATTTTTCTGGAACTTCTATCCGTTGCGATGGCAAGGCGCAAATATCTGAAAAACCGGAATAAATTACTCTTATTTTTTCCTCTTTAACGCTGAAAAATTTTATAATTTCCTTCTTCGTAAATTCCGAAATTGAAACAATTATATCGGAATTTTTCAAAGCTGATTTATTCATTTTAAACAACAAATATTTATTAAACGCCTCTTTAAAATTCTTTGCTTCAATATAT
>QIIF01000091.1 GCA_003231075.1 Candidatus Falkowiibacteriota bacterium
GGAGTATTTGGTTGGCGGCGATGTGAAAAATCAAAATTTAAAAATCAAAAATCAAAATGACAATTTAAAATGTAAAATTAGCAATTTAAGTTTGAACAGTTATTTTTATACCCCGGGGGAAACTAAGGAAATTTTTAAGGAAAGGGGATGGAAAACTGTGGTGGCTTTTCAGACGCGGAATGTTCCGCACCGCAGCCATGAGTTTTTGCAGAAAAAAGCGCTGGAAGGGGTTGACGGACTGTTGATTCATCCGGTTGTCGGCAAAAAGAAAACAGGCGATTTTAAGGATGATGTGATATTGGAGAGTTATAAAATGCTTTTGGAAAATTATTATCCCAAAGATAAAAGTTTATTGGGGGTTTTGCCGATAAAAATGCGTTATGCCGGTCCCAGAGAAGCCGTAATGCACGCTTTAATCCGCAGAAACTACGGATGTACGCATATGATTATCGGGCGCGACCATGCCGGCGTGGGAAGTTATTACGGCTCGTATGACGCGCATAATATTTTTAATGAATTCAGCCGGAGTGAGCTGGGAGTAGAGATTTTAAAATTTGAAAATGTAAGCCATTGCCGCGCTTGCGGCGAGTTAAGGATGGAAAAAACCTGCGCGCACGAGCCGGAGCATAAATTTCACTTGTCAGGAACAAAAATTCGGGATATGATTATCAATAAAGAGAAATTGCCGGAAGAATTAATCAGGCCGGAGATTTCGGAGTTTTTATTAAACCACTCTAATCCATTCACGGAATAAAAATTATGGAAAATGAAAATACCTATGTGTTATGGCTGACGGGCTTGTCCGCATCAGGGAAAACCACGATAGCCAAAGCGTTAAAAAAAGAGCTGGCAAAGTATTGCGATAAAGTCCATCATTTAGACGGAGATGAAGTTAGGGACGCTTCGCCGGTTAAGCTTGGATTTTCAAAAGAAGACAGAGATAAGAATATCAGTATAGCCATTGACTTGACCAAGGATTATCAAAACAAGGGTTATAGCGTTATAGCAAGCTTTATTTCTCCTTATAGAGAGCATCGTGTTTGGGGTAGTGATCGTTTGGGCAATTTTATTGAAGTGTTTGTTGACGCTCCGCTTGAAATATGCGAATTAAGAGACCCTAAGGGTATGTATAAAAAAGCGAGAGCCGGAGAAATTGAGGTTTTTACCGGTGTTTCAGATCCGTATGAAGAACCGGATAATCCGGATGTGCGTTTAAAAACGGATGATATGCGCGTAGAAGATTGCGTTGAGGAAATAATTAAACATTTAGCGGATAAGAAGTTAATTTCTATTTTATAGTTTTTCTACCGGCCTTTTACCGAGCTTCTACCGAGCTTTAGCTCAGGGTTCGGGCGGCTTTAGCCGCGTAGCGTCACGGTACGCGGCTAAAGCCGCCCGAACCCTGGCCTAAAGGCCGGTAGAAGGCCGGTAGAAGCTCGGTAGAAGCTCGGCAGAATTTTTAATATGTCAAGATTTGACATATTTTTTTTATGTGTTATATTTAGAATACCAACTAATTTAGTAGGATATATGAAGTTTTCTACCCGTTCAACATACGGCCTGAGGGCGATGATAAATTTGGCTCAAAATTGGCAGAAGGGAAGTATCCCGCTTTCCGCTATCGCGAAGAATGAAAATATTTCTTTAGGGTATCTGGAGAGGATTTTTGCCGTTTTAAAAAAAGCGAAACTGGTTAAATCGGAGAAAGGCGCGTCTGGAGGGTATGTTCTAAGCAGCAGTCCCGGCGATATTGATGTTTACAGCATAATAAATGCATTAGATGGAGAAGCGTCGTCTTTCCATTGTATGGATGAGGGCGGCAAGGTGTATTGCAATGAAAAATGCGAATGCTCGGTTGAACCGGCGCTGTTGAAAATATCGCAAGCAATAAGCGCGGCGCTTAAAAATATTAAGCTAAAAGATTTGATATAAAGTCCCCTTGTTTATCCCGCAAAAGGCGGGGATAAAGGGGACTTAGGGGATTAAAAATAAAAAATCCCCCAACCCCCTTTATCAAGGGGGCAAATTAATATATGCAGTATTCAAAAAAAGTATTAAAACATTTTAAAGACCCCCATAATCAGGGCGTTATTAAGAATGCCGATGCGGTTGGGGAGGCCGGCAATCTTAAGTGCGGGGACATAATGAAGATTTATTTGAAAATAAAAAGCCCCCTTGATAAAGGGGGTTGGGGGGATTATTTTATTAAAGATATAAAATTTGAAACATTGGGGTGCGCGGCGGCGATTGCCGTATCGTCCGCTTTGACCGATATGGTTAAAGGAATGGCATTGGATGAGGCGATGAAATTAACAAAGGACAAAATCGTAGAGGAATTGGACGGACTGCCGCCGATTAAGATTCATTGTTCAATGCTTGGATTGGAGGCGTTGCATACAGCGATTAACGAGTATAAAAGTTGAAAGTTTGTAAAGTTATAAAGTTGATTTTTATTCTTTGCGAAAAAATCATAAATATGCTTATTGTGTTATTTGGATTGCCGGCAACAGGTAAAAATTATATAGGGGACATACTAAGTAAAGAATATAGTTTTTTTTATTATGATGCTGATGATGATTTGACGCGAGAAATAAAGAAAATTATTAATCAAGAGAGGATAATGCCCAATGACTTAAGAACAGAATATTTTAATAAAATAATTAAAAATGTTAAGCAGTGCCAGAAAAAGCATCTAAATTTAGCAGTAAGCCAAGCATTCGTAAAAGAAGAACATCGTGAATTATTTTTAAAAAATTTTCCGGAAGCAATTTTTTTGCTTGTTGATGCTAAAAAATTAATTAGAAACAAAAGATTAGATAATAGAAAGCACCTTATTAAGCGTAATTATGCTAAAAAAATTGAAGATATTTTTGAAAGGCCTTTAATTAAACATTTTAT
>QIIF01000119.1 GCA_003231075.1 Candidatus Falkowiibacteriota bacterium
GAAGCTCTGCGTCAAATTCAATTAAAGCGCGCGCTATGCCAAGCATAGATGCTTGCGCTTGCGCCTTCTTGCCGCCGCCGTCCACCTTGATTGAGAAATCCATATCGCGAAGATGTCCGGTTTGTTTTAATATTTGATTAATAAAATTATAATGATTGGCGGTAAAATATTGGTTCATTCGCGCGCCATTGATGATAATCACTCCTTTGCCGGTTTTATACAGCCGGACTTGAGCCGTAGCTGTTTTTCTTTTGCCGAGAGCGCTGATAAAACGGCCCTTAAATTCTATCGGACGCGCGGCTGTTTTTAATTTTATTGGTTCTTTAATAGTAGTCATTGAAATAACAGATAGCAGATAACAAATAGCGGTACGAGAATAATTAATTCCGTTATCTGCTATTTGTTGCCTGTTGTCTAATTTTTTATAATAAGCCGCTTCATCATTCCATCTCTTAATTTGGTCGGCGGGAGCATATCTCTCACGGCTCGTTTTAAAATATCACCCGGATTGTTTTCAGCCAAATCACTCATTTTAGTCTCTTTTAATCCGCCGGGATAGCCGGAATATCTAAAATATTTCTTTTGATCCAGTTTTTTACCGGTAAACTTCATTTTATTAACATTAACAACCTCAACTATATCCCCGTTATCAAGATACGGCTCATATTCCGGCTTATTTTTCCCGCGCAAAAAAGTGGCAATCTTAGTCGCCAATCTGCCAGCAACTTGATCCGCGGCGTCTATTTTATGTAAATTTCTTTTAATCATATTTAAAAAGTTGAAAGTTATAAAGTTTGTAAAGTTATAAAGTAAAGAATAAATTATTTTTTAAAATACTTTATAACTTTAAAAACTTTACGAACTTTATGAACTTATAAGCTACACTAACTCAATTTGCGCAATTTCGGCTCCGTCTCCCTGTCTTGCCCCTAATTTAATAATCCGCGTATAGCCGCCGTTTCTATCTTTAAACCGTTTTCCTAAAACTTCCATTGATTTTTTTATCGCCATTTTTTGCGGCAATGTTTCAATCAGTTTTCGTCTGGCGCCTAAATCGCCATTTTTCGCCACTGTAATCATTTTTTCCACCAATGGCTTAACCGCTTTCGCTTTCGCTTGCGTAGTTTTAACTTTTTCGTATATTAAAACACTGGACGCTAAATTTCTTAACATCATTTCTCTTGGCTCTTTTTTCCTGTCTAAAATGACACCTTTTTTTCTATGTCTCATAAACTTAGTTTAAAGTCCATAAAGTTGTAAAGTTATAAAGTTAACTATCATTAAACTTGATAAACCTGATGAACTTTCCACTTGATAAACTTTCTACTATTCCCCCTTTTTCTTTTTCGGCTCTTCTTCCTTTTTTTCCTTAACATCCTCTTTAGCTTTCTCTTTTTTTTCTTCTTTACTAATCAGGGAAGTAAATTGGTCTATTAAAATTTTAACTGTTTGGTTAAAAGATTCTTCCGGTGTGATTGTTCCGTCGGTAGTGACATTCAAAATTAATTTATCCCAATTAGTCATTTTGCCGACACGGACATTCTCAATATTAACGCCAACGGATAAAACAGGAGAATAGATTGAATCCATTTCAATATATCCGATTTCTTTTTTTTCTTCTTTATTTCTTTCTTCAATCATCTCATAACCAAGGCCGCACGCGACAAAAATTTCCATTTTTAAATTACCGGCCATATCGGTGACATTAGCCAGAATTAAATCAGAATTAGTAATCTCTACAGCGCTATTTTTTTTAATATCGCCGGCTTTTACTTTTTTTTCCCCCACTATATCCAATTCCAGTTTCACTATGTCATCGCTATGCAATTTAAGCCGTAATTGTTTTAAATTTAAAATTATTTCCAAAACATCTTCTTTAATATGAGGCAAAGCCATAAATTCATGATCCGCTCCCTTAATTTTCACGCCGACAACAGCCGCCCCGGGAAGAGACGAAAGCATAACGCGCCTTAACGAATTTGCTAAAGTTGTGCCATAACCGGGATAACATGGCTCTATTGTTATTATTCCTTGATTGGCATCTTTGCCTTTTTCAAATTTTATTTTTTGTGGTAACGCGATAGTATTCATAAAATTATTTATTATAATCCGAATGCTCCGAATTAGTATCCGAATGCTCCGAATTAATTCTTGCCCGAACTACTTGGATAACTCCTATTTGAAGCATTTGAATAAAATTTGTAGATTCGAATTTTTATGTTTATCTTGAATAAAATTCCACAATCACGCGCGTATCAATATTAGTTCTGATTTCATTAAAACTCGGAGCATGCAATATTTTTCCGGACAAATCTTTAATGTCTAAATTTATCCAACCGGGAATCTCAGCGCCTTTAAGCTTTTCCGGCAAAGAATTGAATTGTTTTGATTTTCTGCTTTTTTCTTTAATTTTTATAATATCTCCCATTTTAACGGTATATGACGGAATGTCAACTTTTTTGCCGTTGATCAGAAAATGCCCATGCGTTACTAATTCTCTCGCTTGTCCGCGCGAAGAAGCAAATCCTAATCTATATACCGCGTTATCAAGCCGCATCTCTAAAAGTTTAAACAAATTCTCTCCGGCATCCCCTTGTTGTTTTTTAGCTCTTTCAAAAGTTAATTTAAACTGTTTTTCCATTAAATTATAGGTTTTTTTGGCTTTCTGTTTTTCTTTAAGCTGTAATCCGTATTCTGTAATTTTTCTTCTTGAACCTTTTGGACCATGAACACCTGGCGGATAATTTCTTTTAGTGACAGCGCACTTTGAAGTAGAGCAACGATCGCCCTTAAGAAATAATTTTTCCCCTATTCTCCTGCATTGTTTACATTTTGAATCAAGATTTTTGCTCATTT
>QIIF01000004.1 GCA_003231075.1 Candidatus Falkowiibacteriota bacterium
AAGTGCTGGCGACGCTTAATAAGTATGAGTTTAAAAAATTATTATTAGTGGGAGATATTTTTGACGGATTAAATTTTAAACGGCTTAACGCGCGCCATTGGGATGTTTTGTCAAAATTAAGAAAATTGCCGCGCGCGAGCGAAGTGATTTGGATAAACGGAAACCATGACGGAGACGCCACTTTGTTGACTCGGCTTATCGGCGTTAAAGTTTATCGGAATTATTTATGGGATTTTAACGGCGAAAAAGCGTTGGCGATTCACGGCCATCAATTTGACCGATTTTTGTATAAAAATGTTTTTATCAGCGGCATCGCGGTTTCTCTTTATTATTTAATAGTCAGATTGGACGGCAAAAGCAATTTTTTCAGCAGTTGGCTGAGAAAGAGAAATAAGAGCTGGTTGAGATTGTCAAAAGAGGTTGCCCAAGGAGCCATTCTTTACGCCCGTTTGCGTAACGCCAAATATGTATTTTGCGGGCATACCCACAATCCAATGAAGCTCATATCGGGGAAAATTAATTATTATAACAGCGGGTCATGGACGGAGCAGCCGTCAAGCTATATAACGATAAAAGGGAAAAAAATAAATATAATTAAAGTCGGCTAATTGTAAATATGAACATAATAGAAAGCAAGGACAACGAAAAAATAAAACTGTTGAAAAAATTGAAACTGAAAAAATACAGGGAGAAGCATAATAAATTTTTTGTTGAAAATTTTAATATTATCAAAGACGCTTTGGAAACGGAAAAATTTTCTTCGCTTTTCGTTACGGAAAATTTTCTAAGCAAACATTCTAAATCATCCGGCTGGCAGCCTGTTTTAAAAGAGGCGGGAGAGTATTATGTTATTTCCGAAAAATTGAATAAATCATTTTCCGAATTGGATACTCCTTCGGGAATTTGCGCGGTTTACGCGCGAGCAAAAGAAAAAATTGATTTTAATTCGCCGATTATATATTTAAACAATATAAGCGATCCGGGAAATTTAGGAACAATACTCAGGTCGGCATTGGCTTTTAATTTTAAGAATATCGTGGTAGACGAGGGGTGCGCGGATTTGTATAACGCCAAAACCGTTAACGCCGCCAAGGACGCGATATTCAAACTGAATATCGCTCGCGACAAAGATTTGAAAATATTTAAAAAAATCAAAGAAAAAATGAAGGTGTTCGCGACCCGGCTTGAGGGCGGAGAAGATATAAGCGGATTAAAAAACAATAAATTATTTTGTTTGGTCATCGGCAGCGAAAGCGGAGGAGTAAGCGAAAAAATACTGGGGATGTCGGATAAATTTATTAAGATAAAAATGAGCGGCGAAATGGAATCCTTAAACGCCGCGATAGCCGCTTCCATAATATTTTACGAAGCGCGCAAGAAATTTTAATAATTTCCATTTTTAGTAAAGAGGGCTTGTTTTCCGTAGCTTTGGCGAAGGGGAAGTTGGGGTGATTTAATCCGCGTTATTCGTATTCAAATTCCTTGACGGTAAAATAAACAAAAAAACTGTAAATTAATTTACAGTTTTTTAAAATAATTTTATCTATTCCATGTTTTGCAGATGTTCCTTTTCTTCTTTAATGATGTTACTCCATTGCTCGCCGTCCGGATTGTCTATAGCTTTTATTTTATCCTCAAGATTCTTGGTAAGAAATTCCAGTTCTTTAGGGTCGGATTCAATAATATCCAGTATGCTTTGCGTAATTTTTGGCCCGGTAAAACTGAGAAAAGTTTTCCATTTGGATTTTTGCGAATCCGTAAGCGAAGATTCGTTTATTATTGTTTGAAGTTTTTGTTGCATAAAGTTATTTTATTATTCAGCTTTATTTTTGAGATTTAAAATAGCCTCCGTATTAAAAACATTATTATATCTTTGGTTTATTTTATTGAGATATTGTTCATAATTTTCTCTTGACAAAGCGTCGTCCAAATATAAGAAATGTTTGGCGCGAATATTGCTTACAACGTTATTCGCTATCATTCTGTTTGCTCCTATGGTGAACATATTTTCGCCATCCTTAAAAAGATTGTTTTGAAATGCGGTCATTTGTTTCCCTATTAACTTTGCCTGTTCAGGATTGTTTCTTATTGGAGCTTCTTGATTTCTTTTGTTTTTTTCAAAATTTTTTCTTTGCTTCTCCATATTTTCTTGAAATTTTTCCATTGTAGCTGGCGACTTTTCATTGTTAATTTTTTCTTCTTCGTTAAATAAGCTATCCACAGATTGTTTTTTAGGAGTTAGAGTTTTTTCTTCCAGTTCTTCACGCCCTTCTTCTTGAATCTTTTGTTCTTGCTGTTTTTTTTGCAGCAGTTTTTCAAGCGATTCTCTTTCACCCATTTTTCCCGTTTCAATAGTCAATTCGTTGAACATATCATCGCCATGGCTTTTAATGCTGTTTTTATCAGAGTTGCTTAACCCTCCCGCCATAGCCGCTTGCGGCGCTATTGAAGCTAAAATTATAGATAACGCGACAATCGTTTTGTTTAATTTATTTCTGAAGGGATTATTTTTTTGTTCTTTTTCAGTATCGCGCAGTTCGTTTAATTCTTCTTCAACTTTTTTAATAATTATGTTTTCAGCTTGTTTTTCCGGGTTATTGTTTATATTGTCAATGTCTTGTTCCGGAGTTTTGATATTATCAATTTCCGGCCCTGTTAAGCTGTTTAATCTTTCAATTCCCATATTTTTTTAAATTATTTTATAAGAAATCTTCGTGTATTAAATTTTTTTAAAATCAG
>QIIF01000085.1 GCA_003231075.1 Candidatus Falkowiibacteriota bacterium
ATAAGATAAATAAAAAAATAAGATAAATAAGATAAGCATTCTTATTTTTCTTCCTGTTCTTATTTATCTTTCTATTCTTATTTTTTTATTCCCTCACTAACGGCACAAACACAAACCCGGGAAATCTTTTTTCGGTAAACTTATTTTGATCCTGTTTTTCAATTAAAACTATATCATGCGGCTGATACTGTCCGCCAATAGGGATAACAAGGCGGCCGCCTTCCTTTAATTGCTCTAATAATTTTTGCGGCGTTTCTTCCGCCGCCGCCGATACCAACACTTTATCAAAAGGGGCGTAATCAGGCAACCCCGCGCGGCCGTCCGCGCAAAAATACCGCGCGATTCCTTTTTTAATAAAATTATACTTGGAAATATTTTTCTCTCCGAACTCTTTTAATTCCGGAATTACTTCTACGCCGTAAACTTTTCCTTTTTCTCCGGCAATCTCAGCCAGTATCGCCGTAGTCCATCCCGAGCCGCTTCCCACATCCAATATTTTGTCTCCCGCTCTTGGCTGTAATAATTCCATCATAAAAGCCACGGTCAAGGGCTGTGATATGGTTTGTCCGCAGCCGATCGGCAGCGGCGCGTTTATCTCCGCGGCATCTTTGTTTTGGGGCAATACAAAATCATCGCGTTTTATTTTTCTAAACGCGTTGATAATCTCCGGAGTTTTTAAATAACTTTGTTTAATTAAATCATCCACTAACGGCATAAATTTTATATTCTACCGTTTAGGCCGGGGTTCGGGCGGCTTTAGCCGCCTATCGTCACGCTACGCGGCTAAAGCCGCGAAACCCGAGCTGAAGCTCGGTAGAAAAATATGTTTATTTAATTAGCGTAATAATTATCAAAACAGCCAAAGCAAATCTGTAATAAGCAAAAACATTTAAGCTATGCGAACGGGCAAACCGTAAAAAATATTTTATCGCCAAAAGTCCGGTAATAAACGAGGCGATAAAAGCAATAGCTAAAATTGCCATTTCATTGCCGGCAATAAAAGATTCTCCGCCGCGAGTATTAAAAATTTGAGGAATCTTTATTATACTCGCGCCAAAAATTATCGGAATAGACAAAAGGAAAGAAAATCTAACCGCCGCCTCTCTCTTTAATCCCGCGCCCAAACCTGCTATAATGGTAATACCGGATCTGGAAGTGCCGGGAATTAGCGCGAACACCTGAGCCAAACCGATAATTAAGGCGTTTTTCCATGTTAAATTGTTTAATTTATCCGTTTTTTTACTAATTTTCTCAAAAATAATAAAAAGAACGCCAACGGCAATCAGCATCAACGCTACCACCGCCGGAGAACGCAAAGCATTCTCTATTAAATTTTCCAATAAAACACCGGCTAAAGCCGCCGGAATGGTAGCCAGAATAAGCAGCCAGCTTAATTTGCCATAGAAAGAATCCGTTTCCGATGGATAATTATAATCTTTTTTAAAAATTTTTTTAACGCTATAAACCAAACCGGCAAACAGTTTGATTATATCAGCTCTAAAAAACCAAACAACCGCCAAAAGAGTGGCAAAATGCAAAGTAACATCAAAAGCCAACTCACTCTTAACGGGCAAGGAAATAAATTTATGCAAAACCACCAAATGCCCCGAACTGGAAACAGGCAGAAACTCGGTAATTCCTTGAATAATTCCAAATATTATTGCATTAAAATAATCCATAGATTAAATTCAAAATTCAAAATTACAAATCCTAAATAAATTACAATAACCGAAATTCAAAACAGTTTTGAATTTTGAAAATTTGAATTTGTAATTTATTTGGAATTTGGTGCTTTGAATTTGTAATTTTATTTTTTAATAACTTATTATTAAATCTACAATAATATGTATCACATCTTACTACTCCCTCTCCTCTCCGGCCTTATCGCCCAATTGGCGAAATTCGCGTTTGAGCCGAACAGGCGGAAATTTAATTTTAAAAATATAGTGGCTTACTCCGGCATGCCTTCCGGGCATAGCGCCATGGTATCTTCACTGGCGGCGATTACCGGTTTGGAGTTCGGTCTCGCGTCGCCTCTCTTCGCTATTAGCTTTATTTTCGCCCTGATTGTCATCCGCGACGCTTTGGGCATACGCCAATACCTCGGCCAGCACGGAAAAGTGCTGAATATTCTGGTAAAAGATTTGCGCGACGACCAAATGCTTAACGAAGACTATCCCCGTCTGCTTGAAAAAATCGGGCATACGCCGGCGCAAGTCGCGGTCGGAGCCGCCATCGGAATCCTAATCAGCGCCATCGGATATATGATTTTCTAAATTATTGCCACTTAATCTTAATAGAACAACAATATCCTCCGTAACCATTACTAGGGCATGTTCCTTCACCACAAACAGCACTCACTTTATTTAACACTGGTCGATTATTGGGGCAACCTGTATTTTGTAAATCCGGTTCATTTATACCAACACAATCGTTTTTATCCACATAAACTTTTAATTGTCCTAAACATTTATTTCCTACGCAAACATCATTTCCCGCGCTAATTTTTCCATCAACAACTAAATTTTCGTTAGCATTAATTTGTTTAGCGGTAATGTTACCATTAACCGTCAAATCTCCGCTCATCGTATCCCCTGATTTATGCACGAAATCATCAGCTAATGCGTTCCAGTCGCCGGCGGTGAGCAGGTCTCCGGATGTCATAGTGTAATTTCCGGTCAATGCCAAAGCCAATTGCTCGTAATAAAAATTGGCGAATAATAAAATGCCGGACG
>QIIF01000033.1 GCA_003231075.1 Candidatus Falkowiibacteriota bacterium
ATTAAACAATTTCTGCAAAGTAAGATGCATGGTTTTCCCGAACGAAAAAACCGCCTTGCCCCGCATCGGAATTTTTAAAATATGCGCGAACCGATATTGATAAGGGCAATTGGAAAAAGCGGCAAGCTGGGAATAGGAAAAATGGCTCGGAATTTGGAATTCAGAATTGTTTTGGATTTTGGATTTTGGATTTATTTGTAATTTGCTTGTCCTCCGAATCGGGGGATAATTTGTAATTTGTAATTTGGATATTTTAAATTCCTCTTTGTTTGCTAATCCTATTTCTCCTAAAAACCTAGACGGTTTTTTCCTCCTTGCCCCCCCATAATCCTCCGCCCAAGAAAAATAAAGCCCTTCTTTGGCGCGGGTCATCGCCACATAAAACAAACGCCGCTCTTCTTCAATATGCGTATCTCCTTCCGGTAAAATCTCTTTAACCAGCGGATTCGGAATCTGTATCGGATCTTTTCTTTGAATGGTCGGAAATCTTTGATCAACCATATTAACGATAAAAACATACTTGAATTCAAGTCCCTTGGCGGCATGGATGGTCATAACTTTTATGGTGTCCGGCCCGGACTCAACATCCGGAGCCAACGCGCCTTGTTCGCCGGATTTAATTTCCATATTCAATTCTTCCAAAAACGCTTTAACCGTTTTATCGTCCGAAACGGCCTCAAACGCCTTCACCCGCTTCATAAACTGATTTAAATATCCGGCGGACTCCCGGCTTTTTTGTTCATCTCCGGAGATTAAATATTTTAAATAACCGCTATCGTTTAAAAACGCCAAAATTACTTCGCTCGCCGATTTTTGCCTTGCATAAGAAGAGTGCCTCTCTATTAAAGCTAAAACTTTTTCAATTTTCTTTTTTAAATCCGTCCCCAAATTAAAAGCGGACGAACTTTTTAAAACCTCAAAAAGCGACCACGACTTTTTGCGCGCCCAGTAATTAAAATTAATCAATTCTTGATAAGAAAATTCAAAAATCGGCAAATTTAAAACACGGTATAGCGATTTGCTTTCATGGTAATTATCCAATAAGTTTAAATAAGCAACGATATCCATAATTACCGGCTTCGCGTAAAGGCCGCGCGACGCAAAAAATCTATAAGGCAAATCGGCAATATCCAAGGCATTGCAAAACTCCTTCGCGCTCTCATTCGCCCTGACCAAAATCGCGAAATCCCCCCATGAAGATTTTTTGTCTTTAATTTTTAAATCCGCAATCTTCTCAACCACTTGCCTAATTTCCCCATCCAAATCCTCCCCCTGAATAACCTCAATCTCACCATCACCCTTTCCGTTCGCTATTAATTTTTTATTCAATTTATTATTCTGCCGTCCATCCTTAATCCCCACACCCCCTTTATCAAGGGGGCTTTTTTGCTGTTCTCCCAACTGCCACTCTAATCTGTTGGGATTATTTAATTTAATAAATTCATAAGATAAGTCCAAAATATTCTGCTTATTGCGGTAATTTTTAACCAAAACCACTTGCTTGGTTTCCGAATAATCTTTTTTAAATTGCAAAATATTACTCATAGACGCTCCCCTGAACCTGTAAACACTTTGATCATCGTCGCCTACGACAGTTAAATTATTTTTTTTATCGGTAAGCATTTTAACCAATTCATACTGCGCCCAATTGGTGTCTTGGAATTCATCAACCAAAATATACTTAAACTGTTGCCGGTATTTTCCCAAAATCGCCGGCCGCTCCCTGAATAATTTTAAAGTATAATTTATCAAATCACCAAAATCCATAGCCCCCTCATCCAAAAGAAGCTGCTGGTAAATATGATAAGCGTTAGCCACCTCATTAATTCTCATCACTTCCTGCTCGGCAATTTCTCTGTTAACTTCGTCTTGAACTTGTAATTTTGTATTTTGAATTTGTTTGGAATTTGTAATTTTGGATTTTGAATTTCCCCCCTTTCTATTTCCGGCAAGCATATTATCAAAATTTTGCCGCAATTCTTCAGCATAGCGCAAATATTCGTCTGGGGCTATGTCCTCGTCTTTCAACCGCGAAAAATGGCTTAAGAGCGCGTTGATAAATTTTGTCGGATTGCCGGCCGGACGGTAATAATCCAAATTAAACTTGTCTAAGTTTTTTTTAACCAATATCCACTGCTCAAATCCGTTAATCAGCTTAAAATCCGCGGGCAAGCCGATATCCAGCCCATGGTCTTTTAAAATACGCTCGGCAAAACTATGAAAAGTGGAAATCCATAAATCCAAATACCCGATAGGCAGCAGCCGATCAACTCTCTCCTCCATTTCCCCGGCCGCCTTCTCCGTAAAAGTCAAAGCCAATATCTCATCCGACTTGGCCCGCCCCTGTTCAATTATATAAGCGATTTTCTGCGTTATCACGGTAGTTTTCCCAGTCCCCGCCCCCGCCACAATCAAAAGCGCCCCGTCCTTATGAGTAACGGCATTAAGCTGCTCCTTATTCAATTTTTCCATTAGGTTGTTCATCGGATTAAAGTTGCAAATTTTTATAATAAAGTGTTGTATCGTTTGGGTTGTTTTTAAATTTTATAGCGGATTTATAAAATGGAATTAATTTTCTTTTGGTGCTGCAATGGATTACTTTTATATTATTTTTAATAAGATTATCGCAAAGAATTTTTACGATATTTTTACCTATGCCTTGTTTTCTATAATCCTGATTAACGATAATATCGGTTATAAAAGCGTAA
>QIIF01000110.1 GCA_003231075.1 Candidatus Falkowiibacteriota bacterium
AAATCAAGCAGAGCATAGAAAAAAAGGTGGCTGAGATAGTTAATAGATTAAAAGAAATGAGCAAACAAATTTCCACTAAAGAAGAAATAGCGCAAGTGGCTTCAATTAGCGCCAATGATGCTGAAATCGGCAATATTATCGCTGAAGCGATGGACTCGGTCGGCAAGGACGGCGTGATCACCGTGGAAGAAGGCCAGTCTTTCGGCGTTGAAAAGGAAGTGGTGGAAGGAATGCAGTTTGACAAGGGATATGTTTCGCCGTATATGATTACTAACGCAGATTCAATGAAGGCCGAATTTGAAGATCCGCTTATATTAATTACCGATAAAAAAATATCTTCCATCCAAGAAATTTTGCCGCTGCTTGAAAAAATGGCGCAGCAAGGAAAAAAAGATTTAGTGATTATCGCCGATGAAATTGAAGGAGAGGCATTGGCCGTATTCGTCGTAAATAAATTAAAAGGAACATTCAACGCTCTGGCCGTTAAAGCTCCTGGATTCGGCGACAGAAGAAAGGCGATGTTGGAAGATATAGCGGTCTTGACCGGCGGTAAAGTAATTTCCGAAGAAGTTGGATTAAAATTGGAAAATACCGAAATAGAAGATTTGGGCAAGGCGCGCAAGGTAGTCGCATCCAAAGATGATACCACTGTTGTTGAGGGTAAGGGTGATGAAGCGCAAATTAAAGCAAGAGTGGAACAAATTAAAAAGGAAATTGAAATATCCGATTCTGATTTTGACAAAGAAAAATTACAAGAGAGATTGGCTAAATTGTCGGGCGGAGTGGCCGTAATTAAGGTCGGCGCCGCCACTGAAACTGAAATGAAAGAAAAGAAAGACAGGATTGAGGATGCCCTAAACGCTACCCGCGCCGCGGTGGAAGAGGGAGTAGTTGCCGGAGGCGGGCTTGCCTTGGCGTTAGCCGGAAACGCGTTCGGCGATTTGACCGATAAAAAAGAAGATACGGCCGGCGCGAAGATTATTGACAAGGCCATACTTGAACCGATTAAGCAGATTGCCGCCAACGCCGGCAAGGATGGTTCGTTGGTTCTGTATAATATAATGAGCGCGCACAAGAAAGGCGACACAAGCATCGGTTATAACGCGGCAAAAAACCGCTTTGAAAATTTAATTGACGCCGGCGTGGTTGATCCGACGAAAGTTGTCCGTTCCGCTCTGGAAAATGCGTCTTCAGCCGCGGCAATGTTCTTAACCACTGAAGCGGTGATCACTGATAAACCGGAAGAAAAAGAAGCGGGAGGCGGCGGAATGCCTGCCGGAATGGGCGGTATGGGAGGAATGGGCGGCGGCATGCCGATGATGTAGGGCGTAAAAAAAATACACAGATCACAGATATATAGAGACTGGGTCTCTAATTGGAGACCCAGTCTCTTTGTTATAAATTGCTGTTGACATTTATTTTTTATAGTTTATAATTAAAGTATGAATGAGGAAAAAATAATAAAAAAATTATTTGAGCATGATGATGAGTTTGTCGCGGTTAATAAAAAAATTGATGATTTTAGGCGTGAAACTTTGAACGGACAGGAACAAATGATTACTATTTTAAAACGGCTTGATCAGGAGCGTATTTTTACCGCGGAGTGGATTAGGCGGATTGAAACGGATGTTGAGGTGAATAAAGAGGAAATTATAAAAATGAAACAGTTATTGAAAGTGGGTTAAAGTTTGCGTGTAGAATTGTAAATCATCCGGGTTCGGGTGATTTTTTTGTTTGGGAATTTTCGTTCACAGCCCATTTTAATTCGTAGGGGTATTCGGTGGCAATCCCAATTAGTAGGGGCGAATGGCATTCGCCCCTACGAGTTGCCGGTAATTTCAGTATTTACAGATATGCTTGTCCGAAAACCGTGTTTGACCAAAAATGAAAAAGTTAGTAAGATAATAATGGGACATTTGAGAAAATTAAAATCCCCCAACCCCCTTTATCAAGGGGGCTTTAATTAATATTTTTTATGAATAACATACGTAATTTTTGTATTATCGCGCATATTGACCATGGTAAATCAACTTTGGCGGACAGAATGCTGGAGATTACCGGCACGGTTGAGAAGAGGAAAATGAAAGAGCAGCTTTTAGACAGGATGGATCTGGAGCGGGAGCGGGGGATTACTATTAAGTTGCAGCCGGTGACGATGGAATATGAGGGGTATAAGCTCAATCTCATTGACACCCCGGGACATGTTGATTTTACTTATGAGGTCTCAAGAAGTTTGGCGGCGGTTGAAGGCGCTATTTTATTAGTGGACGCGTCGCAGGGAATCCAAGCGCAGACATTGGCTAATTTGTATTTGGCTATGGGCCAGGATTTGGTTATTATACCGGTAGTGAACAAAATTGATTTGCCGGCCGCGGATATTCAAAAAACAAAAAATGAGATTGTTAAATTATTAGGGTGCGAAGAAGAAGAAATAATTTGCGCTTCCGGCAAGACCGGCGAGGGAGTGGAAGAAATTTTAAAGGCGGCTATTGAGCGCGTGCCGGCTCCCGTAGAGACGCGCCGCGGCGCGTCTCTGCCGTTGCGAGCGTTGATTTTTGACTCAAATTATGACGAGTATAAAGGTGTTGTGGCGTATGTAAGGATTGTTGACGGCCAAATAAAAAAAGGGGATAAAATTTATTTAATGGCGACCGGGGCAACGAGCGAAGTTTTGGATATTGGAATATTCA